>DMMN01000034.1 GCA_003453835.1 Bacteroidota bacterium
TACGCTTCCGACTCCTCGCGCGAGGCTAACTCGATAACGCCTTCGATTCGCACTTGCCGTTCGAGCTCGCCCCAAAAGAGGAGAAGAGCCGCCCTCGGATTCACCTTCAGTTCTTCCGCCTTGCGGCTGTCGTAGTTTGTAAAGAACTGAAACCCCCGTTCATCATAATCCTTCAGCAAGACAATCCGGGCCGACGGGTATCCGTCATGGGATGTCGTGGCGAGGGTCATGGCGCTTGGCTCAAGGACATTGGACTTCAATGCTGCTTCGTACCATTCCCTGAACTGAATGAGTGGATTCGAGTCGACGGTGCGTTTATCCAGCTCACGCCGCATGAATTCTCTCCTAAGTTTGGCTATCGACTCGTCAAGCATAGCTCACTCCCCTTTTGTGTGATGTCGTGCCATCGTGGGGAGTTAAGATACAGAATGGCCGAACTCCATGCAAGATTGATGAGTGCTTTCGAGCATCTTGTAATAGGGTGACATTCTGAGTATATTTTCCCGTCAATGATCATCTTGTGGCGACATATTCTCAGGGCGCACGTGGCACCGTTTCTGTTTTCCGCGTCCGTGCTCGTATTCATCTTTCTCCTGCAGTTCATCATGCAGAAGCTCGATCAGCTCGCAGGGAAGGGCCTGAGTGCCGGCGTCATCGCCGAGCTTGTCGTCATGAGTCTCGCCTGGATGGTCGTTCTTGCCGTGCCGATGGCCGTTCTCGTTGCGACGCTCATGGCGTTCGGAGGGATGTCGTCGAGTAACGAGATTACGGCGATGCGCGCAGGAGGAGTCAGTCTCTACCGGATGGTCGCTCCCGTGGTCGTTGCATCGATCATCGTCTGCGTCCTGCTCATCCAATTCAACAATCATGTCCTACCCGACGCCAACCACCGGGCGAAAATCCTGCTCACCGACATCTATCGAAAGAAACCGACTTTCTCGCTTATGCCCGGTTTGTTCTCTCAGGAAATTCAGGGATACAGCATCTTGGTGAGGAAGACGTTTGAGCATTCAAATGAGCTGGAGGGCGTTACGATCTTCGACTACACAAACAGCAGTCTTACGACGACCGTCACCGCGAAAAAAGGAAGAGTCTCGTTCTCCCCCGACTACCGCAAGTTGATCATGGATCTATCTGACGGCGAGATCCATGAGGTCAACAACGTGAGCCTTGACCAGTATCGAAGGATCCGGTTCGAGAAGCACCGAATCGCGATGGCCGCAGAGGGATTCGATTTCCAACGATCACAAGCGAGCGCGTTCACTCGTGGCGACCGGGAACTGAGCGCGCAAGCTATGCAATCAATTGTGGACAGCCTGCGCGCGTCGCAGAAGGAATCACAAGAACGAATCGCTTCCCTTCAGAAGCAAGATCTCGACGGTATTTTCCTGTTCGACAAGAGGCGAGGCGTCGAGAGGCAGCCGGGAACCGACGCGACATTTGCCGCTTTGACCCGCACCACGGTCCTGAAGAATGCGATCGAGAGTGAGTTCAACAGGATCGATTATCTCGGACGGCAGATTCACGAGTATCTCGTTGAAATCCACAAGAAGTACTCCATTCCGGTGGCGTGCATCGTCTTCGTGCTAATCGGTGCGCCGCTCGGCATCATGGCGCGCAGGGGAACGTTCGGGGTCGCCGCAAGCCTGAGCCTGGGATTCTTCCTTCTGTACTGGGCCTGCCTCATCGGGGGCGAAAAGCTCGCCGACCGCGGCTTCATTCAGCCTTGGTTCGGGATGTGGGCGGCGAACATCCTCATTGGACTCCTCGGCTTTTATCTGACGTTCAGGATGGCCCGTGAGAACCTGAGCATCGACTGGTCGCTCTTCACCCGACTCGTACCGAAACAATGGCGCCTGGAGGAGCAACCATGAAGATCCTCGATCGGTACATCATCCGCCAGTTCCTCGCTGTGTTCTCCTTCGGCCTGCTGGCGTTCCTCCTCGTCTTTCTTGTCATTGATATGATGGAGAAGCTGGACGACTTTATCGACGCGAGCGTGCCCATCGAGACCGTCGTCGAGTACTATGTTGCGTTCACTCCCGAGATCATCAAGCTGATGACTCCCGTTGCGCTGCTCCTTGCGGCCTTGTTCGTTACCGGTCGCCTGTCGAATCAAAACGAGCTCGCCGCAATCAAGTCAAGCGGAGTGAGCCTGTACCGAATCCTCCTCCCGTTCCTCTCCGTCTCGCTGATCGTTTCGGCGATCTCGATCTACTTCAATGGATGGTTGGTTCCGTACGCCAATCAACAGAAGTTCGCCGTCGAGCGTACCCACCTGCATCGTTCGGGAAGTGACGTCTCCCGCTTCAACATTTTTTTTCAGGAGGGTCGCACTCGGCTGATCTCCATCAACTACTATGACGGCCAGGCGAAGACGGCCTCGCGCGTCAGTATTCAGGAATTTGCCGATTCGAATCTGACCATTCTTGTTCGGCGATACGACGCTCAGCAGATGTCATGGCTTCCGCTGAATGGGGTAAGCATGTCTTCCCCCTCGAAAGAGGGGTGGATCCTCGAGCGCGGGACCATTCGCGAGTTCCATCGATCACACCAAGACAGCCTCTCGACGTTTGACCGACGGCAGATCGGAAAACTCGCTGTCACGCCGGCAGATATGGAGAAGAAACAACGGAAGCCGGACGAGATGGACTACACGGAATTGAAGCAATTCATCGAGAACCAACGGGCTGCGGGGCAGGACGTGAACCGCTGGCTGGTGGATTTCCACAGCAAGATCGCGTTTCCGTTTGCCGGCGTCATTGTCGTGCTCTTCGGTGTTCCCTTCGGCTCGATCAAGCGCCGGGCGGGAGTCGCTCTGAACTTCGGAATCTGCGTCGCCGTTACCTTTACGTACCTCGCCTTCATGAAAATGAGTCACGTCTTCGGATACAACGGAGATCTGAACGCGCTCCTGACTGCGTGGCTGGCAAATCTGATCTTCCTCTCACTCGGGATCATCAACCTCGTCCGCGTGCAGAAGTGATGCCCGTGCCTTCTCCGTGACAATTCCGGACGTCCGACGCCGGATCATCTTACGTACAACATTTTTCTCGTCGCTTCCTTCCCGCCATAACTCAATCGCGCAAAATAGACTCCGGTCGGAAGCCCGTCGGCCTCGAAAAGCACCCGATGGCGCTTTCCACCTTCGATGAATCCGTCGAACAGCACGGCCACTTGCTGACCTATGAGATTGTAAATCTTTAGAGCCACATGGCCGGGATCGGGAACGGTGAATTCGATCGTCGTTGAGATCTTTCCGTTGTTGACGGAACCGGCGCCGGCCGAGAATGGATTGGGGAAATTCTGAGCAAGCTGAAACGTCGCCGCTTCTGCCCGCGCCCCACCGATTGAAGTGGGCGTATCGAACCAAACATCGACCTCATCAAAAACGGCCGGAGAAAGCGGAGCGTGGTCGTACGAAACCAGCTCCACTCGGACATTTGCCGGGCCCGGACCAACGCTCCGGATGGACACGGTGTCGCTTACTCCTATTCCTCGAAGAAGCCCGTTGAGGGTCACGCGATAATGTCCCCCTTTGGTGCCCGGTGGCGCGACCGTGGAATCCGGACTGAGCATGAAATTCGTAGCCTTTACTTTCACTACGAAGCTTGCAGCTCTGATTGTATCGTTACCGGAGGGCCGCTCGAGCATAACCGACGGAGCGTTCGCAGGCACCCGAAGCCAGATCTCATCGAAGACTCTGGGTGAGAGCGATGAGCCGTCGTTGCTTACCAGCTCGGCTCGCACCCGTCGCAATCCGGAATCCAGCCGCGTCACCGTGGTCATCGTATCATAGGCCGCGTGGTGAAACGCATCATCCAGAAAAACGCCATAGTGCCCCTCTCCCGGCACCGGATTCCGGTTCGAGTTGCGGACCAGCCGGAAATGCGTTGGCTTCACTCCCATCATCAGACTGGAAGAAAAATTCTCCAGGTACATCGATCCCCCGGGGGTCAACTCTACCCGAGGAGCCTGATCGGAGATCGTCACAGAGACGGAATCGATCACAGGAGGAGAAAGAGGGGAGTGATCGTTGTTCACCAACTCGATCCGGAGAGAGTGCGGCCCCGATGTCAAGCGGGTCGCGGCCACCTGATCCCGGAAATCAAACCGCTGGGGGATACCATCGACAGAAAGGACGAGATGCCCTTTTCCTTTCTCATTCGTTTCTCCGATTGCAGATGAATCAAAGACAAAATTGGATTTCGTCAGCGACAACATGACGGCGCTGGAGTTCACTATTTGATTGGCAACCGGCGACGTGATGCGAACCGAACGAAACACGAGCGTCATGAAATGACGTGTGCTTGAGTACGCACTTGACCCTCCAACGTTTTGCGCGCTCACTCTCCAATAATATCCGGTCCCCGGAAGAAGAGGTCCAATCTGCCTCGAAGTGTCCGGCATGAAAGGCGCATCAATGAGAATTGATGAGAAGAGCGAATCACGTGCGAGCTGAAGCCGGTACGTCTCGGCTCCGGACGATGGACTCCACTTGAGCACGAGCGTGGTCGGCTGGTCCGTCGCCCCTGGAGCCGGTGAGACAAGCTCCGGTACAGCGGGCGCGGCAAGGATGGTCTTGAAATTCCACGTCGGCGAAGCAAAGCCTCGGCCTCCCCTGTTCTTCGCGCTGACTCTCCAATAGTATCGCGTGTCGTTCGACAGTGGTCCTACTTGCCGAACGGTATCTGTAAGCGTCGAGTCGTTGAAAACCAAGATGCGGAAAGAGGTATCGGGAGACATCTGAAGCCAATATGTGTCGGCAGAAGACGGCTTGTTCCAGCGAAGGATCAGCCGCAACGGCTGATTCATAGATCCATCCAACGGCTCAAGGAGCACTGGTGCCGGTGGAGGGGCTACCACGGTGGTGAAGTTCCAGGGGACTGAGAAACCGCCGGTGCCGGCGACGTTCGTTCCCTGCACTCGCCAATAGTACGTTGTGCTGTTGGCTAGCGGGCCAACCGACCTCGTGGTGTCGGTGATCGTGGAGTCGTCTTCAATCACCGAGCCAAAAAGCGAATCGGCGGCGAGTTGCACGCGATACGACCCTGCCGTCGCCACTCCGTGCCACGTGAGAATGGAATGCGTAGGTTGGTCGATAGACCGATTGGCCGGCCAGGCCGCCACCGGGGTTGGCGGGGGAACAAGCGCCAGGATCGAGTCACGAACGCCCGCGTTTGCACTTCCGGGGGAACCATACGAGGCCGTATCGACAACAAAGGACGCTCCGCTGTCATTGTTGCTGAATCCGGCATACGTTCTCTGGTCGGATGGAACAAATCGAGCTCCGCTGTTGGATCCGAGGTTGTTTCCCGAGTTGATATTGTCGCTGGTGGTAGAGGCGAGATCATCCCCCCATGTAGCCCCAACGATGTACGAGCTGTTGGAGCCGCAGAGAATCTGATCGATAAGCATCCCGTTGCTGCGCGCCCCGGCATAGAGTTGCAGATTCTCTGAGGTCGAGATGTCGAGCGCCCCCGATCTGGCCACGCCGGGAGTTGACGACTTGATAATGATTCTGCGCGGCGTCGAATCCACCAGGGATGTATCTTCGACAAGGGAGCTTAGGTTCGAAGCTGGAGTTGTCAGCTCAATGACGACGTAGGAACCGCGCGGTAGCGAGGAAAGGTAGAGGCGATTCGGGAGCGTGTAGTCCCCTTCCGACGATCCTCCACTTCCGGCTCGTGTTCCAACGTCGGAGAGCGTCCATCCTCGAAGATCGACCGCGTTTCCCACGACCAGGAGCTCGACATACTCTTTGCCCGCAGCCGGATTGACGACGAACTCGTTAATGACGACACTGTTTTCGTTCTGGGCCCGAGCCGAGCAGGCGATGAACGCGATCATCAGCGCTATCGGTTTCATGCAGACCTCCGCACGTAAAGAGTCCTGATGCAGCGATGCTCAGGGAAGGAGAATAGTTTATTTTCCAAGTCCTCGCGAGATAGAACTGCCGAGCACATCACGTCACTTCAGAATCGTCATCCTTCGTGAAAGACTCCGTTGTCCATAGGTCATCATGACAAAGTAGATGCCGGAGCCGAGGTGCGATGCGTCGAAGGTGAGTCTGTGCACCCTTCCGCCTCACCCTTGAACAGCACGGCGACTTCCTTTCCGAGGGTGTTGAAAACCCGTAGTGCAGCATATCCGTGTTCTGGAATCGTAAAGTCTATCGCCGTCGACGAGTTGAACGGGTTCGGATGGTTCTGCGAAAGGGAGAACCTTCTTGCCGCCAGACCTACGTCAAGTTCCGTGGCGTAGTAGTATTCAAACGTGCCATCGTTGTCGATTTGTTTCAGGCGATACGCGAACGTGCCGGACGATGGAACTCGATCGATGAAGTGATACACTTGCGGGGACGCGCTCGTTCCGTGCCCCCGCACGAACCCGATTGCGGTCCAGTTGATTGCCCGAAGTTCACGGCTTGATGTGTAACCGGAATGGGATTCGCTCCGCTCGATCTCGAATCCATAGTTTCGAGTTTCCGTTGCGGTAGCCCAATGAAGCTCGGACGTGAGCCCTCGGGAAGTTACGGAGAAGGATGTGAGTTGGACGGGGAGGGGAGCGTTACTCCAAGTTGTTGCCACGCGGATGCCATCAATCACAACGGTCGGAGCCAAGGTACTGGTTCCTTGTCGAAGGGCAACCGAACCGATATTTGATGGATCATTCGCTTCTGGCGAGAGCGGACCAATGGTGGGAGACGAAGGCTCAGAAGCCGGAACTCCCGAATTCAAGACGAATAAACAAACAGCATCGTTGCTGCTTCCAGTGACGAAGGAGTACTTCAAAACCAAGAGATACGTCGTGTTCATAGCGTAGTCAAAGCCTGTATACGAGACGGTATCGGTTGATTTACTCAATCCGAATGCTAAGTTATTTGATCCATCCTTCTTCACCCAAACTCTCCCGAGGTTGGAAGAAATGGAGAATTGACCGAGGTGAAAGAAATAGTCACCGCCTTGTGCCCCAATGAAATTCGCGATGAAAGATACATAAACGGTACCGCTCGATTGTTGCGTAAAGGTTGTGTGCACGTCCTCGCCACTCGTGCCGATGGAAGCGGCAAGTCCAAGATCCGAAGACGCGTATCCTCCGTATGATAAGCCAGTCGACGAGACGGTTGGCTGATTCGTTCCGGAAGATGCGTGTGCCGTCCATCCATTGGAGGTCAGTGCGGTGCCGCTCGTGTAAAGAAAGTTTTCTTCCAGGAGAGGTTGCGATTTCAGGGAATCTACCCAGAGGAGACGGCTGATTAGTACCACAACAACAATTCGGAAGTAGCTCATCGCTCACTCCTTTCGAATCGAAAGTGACACGTTGTGATTTAGATCGAAGCTGCGGTTGGAGACAGTCGAGTTCGTCTCTTAGCAAGAAACGTAGACCAACCATAGATTCGACGGTGACTGATAGGATAGTATCGGCGGGAAATTACGACTTCACGAGCAAAATGTCAATCGCTTTCTACGAACACAAATAAAAATGTCGAGACGATAGTCCCGACATTCATTTGCCCAAATCGAAACCAGATCAAGCTCCCCGGCACGCCCTCCAGACGCCGGATGCTCAAGGCCAGTGCCCCTTTTGCTCGTGTCTCCAGCTCTTCAAAGAGGGCGGGCAGAGGGCCTCAATCCAATCGCCCTGATTGCGGACACCAATCCCGCGTGCGGCTGCCCCTGCCGCAGTGATACGGACAGAGAANNTTCCCCAAGCTTCGAAATGAACAAGTCGATCTCACTCCGAACTCCGAACTTGCCCGGCAGATAGATGCCCGGCTCGATCGAGAAGGACGTCTGGGGAATGATCCTTCGCTCATCGCGCGTTTCAAGATTGTCCATGTTGGCGCCGTTACCATGGATCTCCTCGCCAATGGAATGTCCCGTTCGATGGACGAAGTATTCGCCGTATCCTTTTCCGTTGACAAACGCACGGGCGGCATCGTCCACTTGCCAGCCGCAGATCTCTCTCCCCTGAGCAAACGCGCCCTGTACGAACGACAGCGCCGCGTCGCGGCCTCCCTTCACGACCTCAAATACCTTGGTGTACTCTTCAGGGACGCTCTCGCCCAGATAGCCGCACCATGTGATGTCGGCGTAGACAGACCGCGGTTTGTTCTTCTTTGCCCAGAGGTCGATGAGCAAAAAGTCCCCCTTCTTGAGGGGACTATTGATTTCCTTCGTCGGCTCATAGTGCGGATTGGCACTATTGGCGTTCACCGAGCAGTTGGGATCGTTTTGTGTCGTGATGGCGCGCCGCTTGAACTCCGACAGCATGAACTGTTGGACGTCATATTCAGTGATGCTCGTGCCCGCCGATATTCTCTGCTTCATGAAACTAAACGTGAGGTCTACAATCTCGCGAAGGTGTTTCGCCGTCTCGAAATTGTCGTTCGCTTGTTCGTCGTCCCATTTGGCTTCGAAGTGTTGGACGAGATTGGCCGACGAGACGACATCAACGCCCGTGGCCCGGACAAGCTCCAGCGTGCCTCCGTCGACGTTCGACACGTACGGTATCGCGTTGCGAGGCGAGTACTCCATGGCCACCTTCTTGACACCGCCAAGAAGCTTTCCCAATCCTTCCTCAAGGGATTGCCAACTCAAGTAGATCGTTTTGTCTCCCGGGAGGCTGTCGAGGTTCCATTGCTCGATATTGTGGACGAGCTTGCGCGGTGAGCCGCTCGCCGGAACCAGATAGAAGTACCTTCTCGTCTGAATGATATGCCCGGGCAGCGCGAGGATGCGGGTGGCAAATACATTTGACCCACGGAAGTTGTAGAACAACCATCCATCAATCTTCTCCTGTCGGAGCAATTCTTGAATCGCTTCAATCTTCTGTTGATGGTCATTGGACATATGGAGGTCTCCTTGTAAGTTTCTGTTTCAGGACTCCCGTGCAGGGCTTCCGCAGCTAAAACAAAAAAGCCCACGACTGCAACTCATGGGCCCTTAACGATAGAGGAGGCGACGATTGGCCTCGTCACCTCCAGGCAAGAATCGGGAGGGGTTTTCACTTCTCCACGGGCTCAAGTTCTCGAGGAACCTTTGGATCGGCATCAACGGCAGCCGGCACGGCTTTCCGCCGCCGCCGGTATTTCGTCTCCACAACTTGTTGAGGAGCGGGTTCCTCCTCGACGTCGGGATAGGTGTAGATCTCGTATTTGTAATTCCTCAGGATGATGTCCTTCCCGTTTCGCCCTAATACGTACTGCGGGAGGAGAGGGATCTTGCCGCCGCCACCCGGCGCATCGATCACGTAGTAGGGAACCGCCAGGCCGGAGGTATGTCCCCGCAGCCTATCCATGATCTCCAACCCTTTGCGCACCGGTGTCCGAAAGTGGTTCGTCCCCTTCGTCAAATCAGCCTGATAGATATAGTACGGCCTCACTCTCATTCTCAGAAGCTTACGATGAAGTTCAAGCATAATGTCGGGATCATCGTTTACTCCCTTCATCAACACCGCCTGGTTCCCGACGGGGCAGCCGGCATCTGCGAGCATGGTGCACGCTTTCTCCGCTTCCGGCGTACATTCCCACGGATGATTGAAGTGGGTGTTGACGTAGATAGGATGGTATTTCTTTAGCATCCTGCACAATTTCTGCGTAATGCGCTGCGGCAGGACGCAGGGCATCTTTGTCCCGAGGCGTATAATCTCAACGTGCGGTATCTCGCGAAGGCCCGCGAGAATTCTCTCCAGAACATAGTCGGTTACCATGAGCGGATCACCGCCGGAGAGGACCACGTCGCGGACTTCCGGATGTGCTGCGACGTAGTCGATGCCGTCTCGGATCCACTTTGAGTTGATTTTGCTGGAGTCGCTCACCTTCCGTTTCCGTGTGCAGAAACGACAGTACATGGAGCACTGGCTCGTCACAAGGAACAGCACGCGATCAGGATAGCGGTGCGTGATACTGGGAACCGGGCTATCGGCATCCTCGTTCAGCGGGTCCTCGGGAGAGCTTTGATCTTCGAGCTCAATCGCATCCGGGATGCACTGGAGCCAGATTGCGTCGCCGGGGTACCGGATCAGGCTCAGATAATACGGATTGATGCGAATGTGGAACAACTTATTCAGCCTCTCCGCCAATTCCTTCTCGAACCCGAAGCGTTCCACCAGGTCTTTTCCGCTGTCCACACTCTGTCGCAGGATCTCTTGCCAGAGTTCCATACTGGTCGTTTAGCCTCCTAGATGTGTTTGGTATAGACCACGAGGTCGTCGCCCGGCGCGTAGTAGTCCTTGATCCGGGATTCCTCGAGGTAGTGCGAGCGTCGATAGAACATCCGCGTGCCTTCGTACTTCGGTTGGGAAGAAGTCTCTGCGATGATCAATGTTCCCCCGCGGCTCTTCACGTATTCCT
>DMMN01000344.1 GCA_003453835.1 Bacteroidota bacterium
GCCGCCGAAAGACGAGAAGTTTCACTAGCGCTCACGTGTTGACCAGATTGGTTGACAGCCTCTTTCAAGCATGAAAACAATAAGGGCGTCCGATGCCGGGCGCCTTTCTTGTTTCCACGTTTGCAGGTCGCGATGCAAAGCTCGACAAGCCTAGAGAATGTACCTGCTCAGGTCTCTGTTCTTGACGATCGAGCTGAGCTTCTGCTGCACGTGCTCGCGCGTCACGCGCACCTTCAGAGAGGTTATTGTGTCGGGGGCATCGTAGAGAAGCTCTTCCAGGAGGGTTGTGAGGATCGTGTGGAGTCTGCGTGCGCCGATGTTCTCGACCTGTTCGTTCACTTCGAATGCGATCCGCGCAACTTCTTCAACTGCCCCTTCATCGAACTCCAATCTGATCCCCTCCGTTTCCAGAAGAGCGGAGTACTGTTTAAGAAGTGCGTTCTTCGGAAGAGTCAGGATCTTGACAAAATCATCCTCGGTGAGACTCTTAAGCTCGACTCGGATCGGGAAGCGTCCCTGCAACTCGGGAATGAGGTCGGACGGTTTGGCAACGTGAAACGCACCCGAGGCGATAAACAGGATGTGGTCGGTTCGCACCATCCCATACTTCGTCGTGACGCTGGAGCCTTCGACGATGGGGAGGAGATCGCGCTGAACGCCCTCGCGTGACACGTCGGGACCCACGGATTGCCCGCGACTGCTTGCGATCTTGTCGATCTCGTCAAGGAAGACGATGCCGGAGTTTTCAATTCGAAGGATCGCTTCTCTCGTCGCTTTCTCCATGTCGATCAACTTCTGTGCCTCCTCTTGCGTGAGAAGCACTCGTGCTTCTGCAACCGACATCTTCCTCCGTTTCTCTTTCTTCGGGAGGATGTTCCCAAGCATGTCCTGTATGTTGATAACCATTTCCTCGAGGCTCACGGGTCCCATTACCTGCATGAGCGGTATTTGCGGCGTCGGAATGTCTACTTCGATCGTTCGCTCGTCGAGCGAGCCGGCGCGGAGCCTCTCCCTGAACCGCTGCCGGGTCTTCTCACTCTCGTCCTCTTGCGGCGCAGCGGCATCCGGTGTTTCGACGGCGCGGTGACGCCTGATCGGCGGGACGAGAATATCAAGGATTCGTTCCTCCGCCTGCTCCGTTGCCTTCGCCTGCACTTCGGCGGTCTTTTCTGCCTTGACCATGCTGACGGCGATTTCCGTAAGGTCCCGGATCATCGATTCCACGTCGCGACCGACGTAGCCGACCTCGGTAAACTTCGAAGCTTCGATCTTCAAGAAGGGTGCGTTGGCGAGCCGAGCCAATCGCCGGGCGATCTCCGTCTTTCCCACGCCCGTTGGACCAATGAGAATAATGTTGTTGGGCATGATCTCTTCGCGGAGNNCTGGCCGATGATGTACTTGTCCAGCTCCTTCACGATCTCCCGCGGGGTCAACTCTTTCGTCGGCTCGACTTTCTGCTTCTTTGAGACGGCTAGCGTCACTGTGTCATCCCTTCAGATTTTCGATTCGATTTCGTGTTCACCAATTGGAAACACCTCCGGCCCCCAACCTACAACCTACCCTCTGCATCCCACAACCTACGACCCCTCACCTTCAACCTCAACAATGCATCTATAACTCTTCCACGTGAATATTGGAGTTTGTATAGATGCAGATTTCCGCCGCCGTTTGAAGCGATTCGCGGACGATCTCGCTCGCGTTGAGCTGTGTGTGTTTCATCAGAACTCGGGCTGCTGCGAGTGCGTACGTTCCCCCGGAGCCGACGGCAACGATTCCGTCATCCGGCTCGATCACCTCTCCCGTCCCTGAGATGACTAACGCGTGATCCTTGTCCAGAACGGCGAGGAGCGCCTCGAGTTGTCGAAGATACTTGTCGGTCCGCCAGAGCTTTGCCAGCTCGACAGCCGCGCGTACGATCTGCCCCTGTTNNGGCAAAGCCGACCAGAACCGAGTTATTATAGAGTCTGCGAATCTTGTTGGCGTGATGCTTCATCACCGTGCTGCCAAGCGTCACCTGTCCATCGCCACCTACGGCCACTTGGCCGTTGCGTCGAACACCGATAATCGTCGTGGCATGGATTCGTTCCGGGTTCATGGCTGAATTTCTCCAGGAAGTTAGAGTTTCTTGCGTAGACGAGCGATGGGCAACCCGAGTTGCTCACGATATTTCGCCACTGTGCGGCGGGCGATCCGCACACCTTCGGAGGCGAGCATCGCTGCGATCTTGTCGTCGTTGAGGGGTTTCTGAGAATCCTCTGTCGAGATGATGTCTTTGATTCGCTGCTTGATGGTTTGGTTCGAGACGTCTTCCCCGGAATCCGTTTCCAGTCCGGATGTGAAGAATTGTTTGAGTGAAAAGACGCCGAACTCTGTTTGAACGTACTTGCTGTTCACCACGCGGCTGATCGTGGAGATGTCGACGCCGACCGTTTCGGCAATGTCTTTGTAGATCATCGGTTTCAACACTTCGCCCTCATCGAACCACCGCCGCTGCCGTTCAAGAATTGCCCTCATCACCTTCAGGAGCGTCTCGCGCCGCTGATGGATTGACGCGATGAACCATTTTGCCGCTTCGAATTTCTGCTTGATGAAATCCTTCGCTTCCTTGGACGTCTTCTTGCTTTTCGGCGCCACCATATCGCGATAGGCGTTGTTGATCCTCAGGGATGGAAGGTTCCGGTCATTCAGAGTGATAAGGAACTGACCATTGTCCTTCTCGACGAGGAAGTCGGGCGTGACGTAATTCTCCTGGGCGGTGAACTGCCCCTCGCCCGGTTTCGGATTGAGGTGCTGGATGAGGTCCACGACTTTCTTCAGCGTCTCCATTCCGGCGTGGAGACTGTTGCCGAGGCTCTCAAAGCGTTTGAGCTTCAGATCGTCAAAGTGATTTTCGAGGATCTTGAGCGCGAGCTCCTTGATCAGATGATCGAATTTGCCCGCCCTCACCTGTGCAATCAAACACTCCTGCAGCGTGCGGGCTCCGATTCCGGGCGGTTCAAGCGCCTGGATGTGCCTAAGCACTGCTTCGGCGCGCTCCATCGAAATCTCCAAACCGAACGTCAGATTCAAGTCTTGAACAATCAGAGCGAGGTCGCGGCGGAGGTATCCATCCTCGTCAACATTGCCGATGATTTCTTCCGCGATAAGAAAGTCAGTCTCGTCTTCGCTCTGTAGCCGAAATTGGCTGAGCAGCCGTTCCGACATAGGCACCGCTGCCACGAGGGGTCGCTCGTACTCTTCATCTTCGTCCCGATTGCGATATCCTTCAGGACTCTTGAAGCCGGCAAGGTCATCGTTCAGGTAGTCGTCGAGCGAGTAGCTATCATCCTTCTGACTGTCGATCTTCTCTTCTTCAGCAGATTCTGCGGGCTCTGCTTCCGGTTCAGCCTGCTCGAGTGTCTGTTCCAGCTCCTCGTTTGTCTCCAGAAGCGGATTCAACTCAAGTTCAGTTTTGATGCGTTGTTCGAGGGCGAGGTTGGGAAGCTGCAGGAGCTTGAGGTACTGGACTTGCTGGGGAGTAAGCTTCAGGCCAAGCCTAAGTTGTTGGGATAGATTTATCATACTTCAATCGTAGTACACTGTTGCGCATGTCGACAGTAGTCCTTGAATTCAACAACCCATTCCTTACCATAGGCCCTTATGAGCGGTGATTCCAGAAACTCTGTCAGCCGAATGTGTTCACTCTCCCCACGTTCCAGGGCAGTCTCGCACTCCCGAATATACTCAAAACGAAGTCGTTCGGGAATCCCGGGATCGATCCGAATTGGGTACAGGTGGCACGAAAGAGGTTTCCGCCAGCGGCTCTCGGCATTCAGGAAAGCCTTTTCAAAGGCGCAAGTGGCTATCTCGCCTTCCCAGCTTACGAAGGCGCAAGCTCGCTCCTTCACCACCTGAGTTGTATAGTCGCCGGCCAAGCCCTGAAACATCCCGTCTTGTTTGATGGTTTTGACGTGTTCTTCGCTCAGATACTTCGTGATGACGGGGAAAAGCCTTCTGATCTCATCTAATTCTTCCTCCCGGAGAGGTGCCCCGCGACGGCCATGCATGGTGCAGCAACCCCCCTTGCACCGGCTCAAATCGCAGGCAAACTTCGTCCGCGGGATCGCCGCATCGATAAGAACTTCCTTGTCAGGTGTCATCGTTTCAGGAACCTCACTCATCGGTCTTTTGTGCGTGCCAGTATAGTAAATTTTCTCTAAAAAAAGTATGACGGACTATGTCCTGGGACGGGAGGGCTTGCATTTTCCTGATAAATCACCCAAGTTCGAACCACAACCTTTTTTCGGGCGCGGGGTCTAATACAATGTCCAAAGAAACGATTCCTAACCACTCGACGGCAATGCAGGATCTGGATCTGATTTCGAAGGCCAAACGTGGCGATATGGGCGCCTTCGAACAGCTTGTCTTCCGTTACGACAAACAAGTGCTGTCGATTGCGGCCCGGTACGTTCAGAGTTCGGAGGATGCGAAGGATATCTATCAAGAAGTGTTTCTCCGTGTCTATCGTTCGCTCCCGAAGTTTCAATTGCGGAGCGAGTTCTCCACGTGGCTCTATCGGGTGACGACAAACGTCTGCCTCTCCCATCGGTCGCGTCGAAAACGACACACGCATGCATCCATTGATCGAGAATCCGATGAGGAGCATGGAGCATCGCTCTCGGATAGCTTGAAGGGAGATCTGGTCACGGACAGACAGGCGGAGGGATCTGATGTTGCGCTCCACGTTCAACAGGCAGTGGAGTCGCTCTCGCCGAAACAGAGAATGGTCTTTACGCTGAAGCATTACCAGGGGTACAAGATTCGGGAGATTGCCGTCATGATGGAATGCACGGAAGGGGCGGTGAAGAAGTACCTCTTCACGGCAACCCGGAGGCTCCGCGCACAGTTGAGAGAGGCGTTTGGCGGTGCATAAGTGGTCCGATACGGAAGGAGATCAACAATGATGCACAAACAGTATTTAGAATTGCTGCACCTTTCGTTTCTCGATGAGCTGCAGGAGGACGAGGGGCAGGTTCTTCAAAAACATCTCGAAACATGCCAAGCATGTCGGGACGAAGAACGTGAGTTGAAGAGCTTTCATTCGCTCCTCGCTCGGCGTGCGACGGCAGAACCAAGCGAGGAATTGCTGAGGGAGGCACGCCAGGAGCTTCGTGTGGCACTTCGAATGGAAAGATCGAAACGCTGGGCCTGGTCTGATCTCCTTGAAAACATCTTTTCGTTCGCGACTCCGCAACAACGGCTGGCCTTAGGGGGGGTGGCAAGCCTCGCCGCCGGCATGCTTCTCGGGTACGCCATCTTCGGACCCTCGTCTGAAGTCCAATCGCCTGTCACCGGAGCCGTCGCTTCACTGGACGCGGGAGCTTCCATGCGCGGTGAAACGCGGGTGTCCAACGTCCGCTTTATGAGCCTCGGTGGAGAAGAAGGGCAGATCGAGTTCTCTTTCCAGGCCGTTACACCGATTCGAATGAGAGGGAGCCTCAACGATCCCGCAGTCCGGCGCGTGCTTGCTCAGGCGCTGTTGGACGAGCAAAATCCAGGAGCCCGGATGAAGACCGTCAGCACGTTCGGCTCGTATGTAGAGCACAGGAAGGGTGCAGATGTCGAGATCAAATCGGCGCTCGTACAGACATTGAAGACCGACGTCAATGTCGGCGTGAGGCGGGAAGCTCTCCGGATTCTGCAGGTCTTTCCGATGGATCAGGATATCAAGCAGGCATTCCTCCATGTCCTTCGCCACGAAACAAATCCGTCTATGAGGATTGACGTGATCAATCTGCTGGAGAAGCCGCTGATGGAGGGCCAACTCCCAGATCCGGATATCCTAAACGCTCTGAAAGAGAAAATGCAGTCGGATGAAAACAACTACATTCGCATTCGTGCGAGAAACGTCTATGAGGAGGTTCAACAATAATGAAACAGCAAGGTGCAGTTCTCGTTGCAGCGCTCTTCCTGGCGATCCCCACAATCCTTCCCGTGCCCCTGCAGGATGACCAGGGCTCGCGCTCAAAATCCTTTACGGTGACCAAAGGCGGCTCCGTGGAGGTGTCGGTCGACGGGGGAGATATCAGAATCAACGTGTGGGAGAAGAGCGAAGTCTACGTCAAGGCGGACGGAATCGATGAAGACAACCTTGACCGCCTCAAGATGAACCAGAGCGGCAACACCGTCCGAGTGGAGTACCGGCAGCGATGGGGGTGGGGGAGCGGACATACGAAATTCGAAATTACCGTTCCTTCACAGTTCAACACGGATCTGCGAACGTCCGGGGGAAACATCGACATTCGGGGCAGCCTCAACGGCGTTGTCAAGGGCTCTACGTCGGGAGGTGATGTGACGCTTTCGGATGTCACGACGGGAAAGGTCGATCTCTCGACCTCCGGCGGCGATATGCGCGCCGGCGATGTGAATGGCGACGTCTCGCTCAAAACTTCCGGCGGCGATATCGAGCTCGGAAAAGTCGGTGGACAAGTCTATGTGAACACCTCCGGGGGCAACATCCGAGTCGAAAGTGTAGGGAAGACACTCAAGGCGTCGACCTCGGGCGGTGATATCGATATCGGCGATGTCGGAGGCGAGGCGAATGTCTCGACTTCCGGCGGCGACATTAAGGTACACAAAGTCTCGGGGAAGGCGACGCTGAACACTTCGGGAGGAAACATTCAGCTTCGGAGTGCCAGCGGCGATGTGAGGGCAAATACGTCGGGGGGCGACATCCGGCTCGAGGATATCTCGGGCTCCATCGAAGCGAAGACCTCGGGAGGCGACGTTAATGCCGAGCTCAAGCCGACGGGAAAGGGACGAAGCAGGCTTGTTTCATCCGGCGGAGAAATCACTCTGAGCATTCCTGAGTCGGCCAAGGCAACGATCGAAGCCACGATCCGGATACAGGGTCGATGGAAGAGCAGGAGAGATGAGTACACCGTCCGCTCGGACTTCAAAGCGGAAAGCTATCAACATGATGACGACGATCGTGAGATACGTGCCCGCTATGTACTCAATGGAGGGGGAGAGGAGATCTCGCTCGAGACGGTGAATTCCGATATCATAATCAGGAAACTGAGGCGCTAAGTCCGGCACAGTTTCTCGAACCTGCCCCCGGTCAATCCGATCGGGGGTTTTTTGTTTAAGATTTCGTGACTGCTCAGCTTGACTTATTGCCCACGAAACACGCCAATTACACGAATGGTAGAGGCCGTCAGAGAACTCTTACATGATGAGGGAACAAATCATTTCGCGTCTTCTGTGCCTGCCCCGACAATTTTCCGGTCGGAGTCTTTCGAGGGCTGAATAGTGTCTTTTCTTGTGACTGCTCGGCAAAAGAAAGAATCAAATGGCTTCTAACCACCGATGGCACACAGCCGGAGGCCCAAGAACGACAAACGCGATAGCGTTTGACAAGTTAGAGGTATGGCTTCGCTATCCCCGCCCNNGTGGTCAAATAGCTGAGTAGTTACAAGATTTCTTCCCATTCGAAGTCAACCGATTTGTCAATCGTGTCGTCTAAACTCTGAAAGCACTGAAGAGGAAGTCCTGAATGCCTGCTGCCCGGGAGCGGCAACTGATTGTCCAGGTCAAGGAAGGAAGCCATGAGGCATTTCGAGAGCTGGTGGAGTTGCACATGAGGAAGGCCTACGACCTTGCATACGGGTTTGTACATGACCACGATGACGCCGAGGATATCGCGCAGGAATCGTTCGTGAAGGTTTTTCATTCGATACGCTGGTTCCGGGAAGAGGCGGAGTTCGGTACGTGGCTGCATAGAATCGTCACAAACTTCTCACTCGACCGATTGAAACAACGAAAACGAAACTCCGCGCGGCAGGTCAGGATGGAAAATCCGCAGATAACCCAGGTCGCCACAAATCCCGGGGGCCTGGAGACCATCGACCTGGCCGCGCACGTTGAGCGAGCGCTCCACGAGTTGCCGACGATTCAGCGCGCCGTCGTGATCCTGCGGCACATCGACGGCTTGTCGACGAGAGCCGTCAGTGAAATTCTTCAATGTTCTGAAGGGACGGTGAAGACCCACCTGCATCGCGGTCTGAAGAGAATGCGCAGCCTGTTGAAACACGTGAAGGAGTCACGAGCATGAAGCACCGGGAAGCAAGAAATGTGTTGTACGAGTACGCGCGGGGGGAAGTGCACGAGTCGGCAAGGAAGGAGATCGAAGATCATCTGCAAGGATGCAACGCGTGCTACGCGGAATATCAACTCCTCAAAGAA
>DMMN01000200.1 GCA_003453835.1 Bacteroidota bacterium
CGTCCGTTTCAACGGATGGCTGCGGAGCGGTCAACTTGAGTAATCTTACCTAACGGATGAGCGCTTCAAGGTGAGCCTCAACGCTTCGTGCAAGAGCCTGCAGGTTGTACCCACCCTCCAGCACCGAAATAATTCTCCCGCCGCAGTACCTCGCGCTCGCCTCTCCGAGAAGCTCCGTCATCTTAGAGAATGATCCTTCCGTAAGGTCGATACTGGCAAGTGGATCATCCCTGTGAGCATCGAAGCCGGCTGAAATCATGAGCAGTTGAGGCTGAAACTTGCCGAGAGCGGGGAGGATTTCCTGTTCGAACGCGTTCAAATAGTCTTGCTCTCCGCTCCCCGGTTTCATCGGGCAGTTTAATGTGAAGCCCTCGCCCCCGCCAATCCCCCGCTCGCTTGTTGCCCCAGTACCCGGCCATAGGGGAAACTGGTGCAAGCTCACGTAGAGAACTGAATCACGATCGTAGAAAATCTCTTGCGTGCCGTTCCCATGGTGAACATCCCAATCAACGACTGCAATGCGCTCGACTCCGTATTTCTGCTGGGCATAGCGGGCGCCAATGGCAATGTTGTTGAAAAGACAAAAGCCCATGACGCTCGAGGTGCCTGCATGGTGACCCGGAGGTCGGACCGCGCAGAACACGCGCTGCAATCTTCCCGTCATCACCTGGTCGACACCTTCGAGGACCGCCCCTGCGGCCAGCAATGCGACATCGTAGGATGCCGGACAGACGTGCGTGTCGCCGCCGTCGAGGATGGTGTCCCCATTCAAACATCGTGACCGGATCATGGCCGCGTAGTGCTCGGGATGAACGGTGTGAATCGAATCGAGTCTAGCCGCGGACGGGCGCAGATGCGATAGCTTTCCCCACAGGGGCGTCGGCAAGAGGTGTTGGACAATGGACTCGAGGCGTTGGGGTCGTTCCGGGTGACCGACCCCCGTGTCATGTTTGAGATAATCCGGGTGATAGATGAATCCGACGGTTCTCATATGGCTCGCTGCAATGTTCGGATGGCTCCCCAGAAAGAAACAAGCAGGAAGACACCGAAACAAAGTGACTCGATGACAATGAATTCGATTTGGCCTACGCCAATGGTCAGGAATCTTAGTGCATCCGTTTGCCACGTCAGGGGATTGCCGTAGGAAAGCACCTTCAACCAACCGGGGACATTCTCAAGCGGATAGAAAAGGCTGCTCAAGAACATCAGGAGAAAGTATGCCACGTTGATTGCCGTATTGTACGTATCGTTCCGCCGGATGAGAAACGCGAAGATCGCGAGAAAGAAGAACCACCCGGCCGCGCCGATGATGACGACACAAAACACGAGGAGGAGGAACTCCCATTGGATCCCGATCTCGAGCATCAGGACTCCGGCAACCAGGGTTAGTACGCATTGCACAACGGACATCAGGCACTGGAAGAGAATCTTCCCCAACAGGAATTGACCACGTGTCATCGGATATGTCAGGAACTCATAGAAGATCCCGTTGTCGCGGTCGACAAAGAATCCGTACGACTGGTTCATCGCGCTTCCGAAGCAGGACATCGAAAGGACGCCCGCGAGAAAGAACTGATTGTAGCTGACGGAGTCTCCCCCGATCGCGAGGCCGAGTCCGAGCGCCTTGTCGAACGCTACGCCGAACATGAGAAGATACAACAACGGTACGGCGACATCGAAAAAGAGCCAGAGAGGGCTTGTTCGACGAATCAAGAACTCCCGATACATCACTGCCAGCACTTCCTTCACGAGGTCACGCTCTCTTTCTTGTCGATCAGCTCGACGAACACATCTTCAAGACTTGCGTTGGTGATCTCAAAATGCCGAAGGAGCCCGGTTTGTCTTGCCCCGGCAAGAATGCCAAGGGCGGCTTCTTCTTCTCGCACCTTGACTTCAATCGAATGGTCCGACGTCTCGATCTTGTAGGGGTGATATGCATGGATGAATCGGAGGATGTCGTTCGTAAGTCGTTCGAACGTCAACGAGACGTTCAGCAACCGCAGCCCCATCGACTTCACATTGTCCGTGCTTCCGGCGGCGATCACCCTGCCGTGATTGACGATGGCAAGCGCATCGCAGAGTTCCTCCGCTTCGTCGAGCATGTGCGTGGTGAGCACAATCGTTCTCCCTTTTCGCGACTCTTCCCTGATTGCTTGAAGCGTCGCGCGCTTGTTAAACGTATCCATGCCGGTCGTGGCTTCATCCAGGAACACGATCGGCGTATCGATCATGAATATTTTGGCTACTTGCACGCGGCGCTTGAGTCCGCCGCTCAGATCAACTCCCTTTTCATGCTGATGCTCGCGCAGGCCGAAGAGCTCGCTCACGCCATCAGCTCTACGTTCAATTTCAGACCACGTGAGACCGTGGAAGCGCCCGAACGTCCGGAGGTTGTTTCTGACGGAGAGATAGAGCTCCACGGCGTTTTCTTGAACGACCACGCAGATGGACTTCCGGACCTCCAACGGATGTGAAACGACATCATAGCCAAGAATAGAGGCCGATCCCGAGGTGGGCGGAAGAAGTGTCGTCAGGATCTTGATCGTAGTCGACTTCCCGGCTCCGTTCGGGCCGAGAAGACCGAAAATCTCTCCGCGCCGGACCCGGAAGGAGATGTAGTCAACGGCACGCACCGCTGCGCGGTTCTTCTTTTCGAAGACCTTCAAGAGATCAACGACGTCGATAGCCGTGGTATCGTCATACATGTGGCGTTGAGGCTTAGAAAAGCTGGGACAATCTACCAACATTTCGGGAAAATTACTTCCCGGTCCTCCTTTGCATTTCCCTCCACCCCTCTTTATATTGACACCCCGGTAGCCTACGAACGAGGACACAATCATGAGGGGAAGGAGCTCTCTGAGGTGTGACGAAGGACCGTGTGTCCCGTGCGTAGCGTGGGCGGGCATCCAACTTCGAAAACCTGCCGGTTTGTCTCTCAAAGCTTGCGTCTATGATTGAAACTCGATTCTCCATTCCAACGCCATCGCATTTCAGTCTGTGGCGGACGGTCTATAGCCATGGATGGTGCGCCCTGTTGCCGTTTCACGTGGACAAAGAAGCTCAAGAGCTCGTTCGAATCATTGAGCTGAGTGATGGGACGCTTGCCTCCTCTTCGCTTTCGAACGGGGCAACAGGCATCGCCGTTCGTGTTCGGTCACAAGTGAAGTTGAGCACGGATCAGAAATCGGAGATCTCTGGTTTGCTCGCTATGTCGCTTCGTGTGGAGGAGGAACTTTCGGGATTCTACGCTGAAGCGCGCCGCCACAAACAGTATCGTTGGATTCCCGAAACCGGTTCCGGCAGACTCCTGAGGGCTCCGACGGTGTTCGAGGACGTGGTGAAGATGATCTGCACCACAAACTGCAGTTGGGCGCTCACGACGGTGATGATAGAAAATCTGACGAAACACCTTGGCAGACGGTTCGCCGACGGAGCCTACAGCTTTCCGACTCCCGAAGCACTTGCAGGCACAACGGAGCACTTCTTACGGAAGAACATCCGTGCCGGCTATCGCTCGCCTTATCTGATCGAGCTGGCTGACGGGGTCGTGAGTGGGAGGATCGATCTCGAGTCGTGGCGGACGTCCCCCTTGACCACCGTCGAGCTTTTTGAAAAGGTGAAGTCCATCAAAGGCGTGGGAGACTATGCCGCAGGCAATCTCCTGAAGCTCCTTGGAAGATACGACTACCTCGGCCTCGATTCATGGGTGCGTTCACGATACTACGATCTGCACACGAGAGGGCGGAAGGTGAGTGACAGGACGATTGAGAGACGGTACGAATCTTACGGAACGTGGAGAGGCCTGTTCTTCTGGCTCGAGATGACCAAACATTGGTTTGATCACAAATTCCCGTTTTGACATGCTGATCGATCTGACACACAAATTCGTTCGATTCAAGCTCGATCGCCTCGGAGTGAAGAGCCGGTTCGTCGACCTTGATTCGTGCCATCTCCACTACTACGAGTATGAGCATCGAAGTCCCAAGCGGACGATCGTTCTCTTGCACGGCTTGGGCACCTCGTCCAGCACGTGGCTCAACATTTTCCCGTATCTCCTCTCCAATTATCGCGTCATTGCAGTTGACCTCCCCGGATTTGGATTTTCGACCATTCAAAACGGAAAGGAATTCTTCACGTTGCGTGATCACGATGAGGCGATTCGCAGCTTCGTGAAGCAGGTTCCCCTTCCTGCATTCGTTCTTATCGGCCATTCGTTCGGCGGGTGGCTTGCGGCTCGCTTTGCCGCCGCCAACTCTGAGTGTGTAGAGCAGCTCGTGCTTATCAACAACGCGGGCATCTACTATCGCGGGGTCGAAGAGATTCCAAAACTCTTTGCCGTTACTTCTACTGCCGAATGTCGAAAGCTCCTGGAGCGGATGTGGTACCACTATCCGTGGTATTTCAAACCGTTCACTCCCGCGATTCTTCGGGATCTCTCGAGCCGCAAGGTGAACGCGCTGGTGTCGTCCATCGAGGCCGGAGATTTCCTCGTTGAAGAACTCTCCCAGCTCACGATGCCGGTGGACGTGATCTGGGGGAAGGAAGACCGTCTCTTGTCTGCCGAATCGTTGGCAACGATGCGGAGGCTCGTGCCGCGATTCGCGACGCATGCGATCTACTTGTGCGGGCACGTTCCTCAGTTGGAAAGGCCGCGTGATCTGATCGGTGTGCTTGACCGGGTTCTCGGAAAGGAAGCTGATGATTCGGACGGAAGGGATTGAGATAGATTCCATGAGGTGCATCGAGGCCGAGGAGCGGTAACCTCATTGGGGAGATTCGATCAAGCGTAAGGGCTACACTGCAGGCGGAAGATGTTCGAAC
The DNA here is from genome assembly GCA_003453835.1 of Bacteroidota bacterium. Lineage (GTDB taxonomy): Bacteria > Bacteroidota > Ignavibacteria > UBA10030 > UBA10030 > UBA10030. The sequence goes on from DMMN01000200.1 coordinate 4,822, forward strand.
ATCGCGGCGTGTTCCAAATCAGATTCGGATCGGCCGTTTGAGAAATCGCACACCTTCGATCGTGTGACGAGATCGCCGTTGACCATTTCGGCCAGAGATACACTTGGCGTCCTACAGGGCCTCTTCCGCGAGGAAGTCGGTCGTGTCATAGAGAACATCCAGCTCTCGCTCTTTCCTGGATCTCCTCCAGTAGAAGAGCGGGATGGCAACTGCCGACGTTAGAAGCAGAAAACCGGTGATGAACGTGAAACGCTTCATAGGGGCTCCCCTTAGTTTATCGTAATGAGAATCTCTTCGTGCCACATCGAGACGACGGCGATGGAGTACCACGCCTGATACTCGAGCTGTTCGACAAGAATGCGCTGAAGTGCCAAGTGTTCATTCGCGTCGAGCCGCCGATATGAGTACTTTCTTGGCATCGTTCTTAACCTCAGGCTCACCTTACGAAAACGAGGAGTACAAGTCTGTATCAAGCATCACACGCAACCGAGCCGTCGACGGTGAAAACAGAAACCCCCGGAAACGAGCCGGGGGTTGTTCGTATTCAAAAATGGCGGCGACGGTTTACTGCACGATATAGGGAACTCCCCAGAGTTGGCTTGAGAAGACCGCGGTATCGTCACGCAACGAACCGCGAGTGAGTGCCTCAACAAAGAAAGTGTGCCGGCCAATTCCGTGGGTTGACCACGTGTTCTCGAACACGCGCTCGAACGATGCACCAGCCCTTACTTCAGACACAAGTCTCATTCGAATGTGGATCGGTCGATCCCACATTGGTCCCCGACCCATGAACGGCGAAGGTCGATGCAAAGAGACCCAATCGGTGTCTGGAACGGCGCTCGTGAGCGTAACGCGAACTTTGACGTTCTGTGTCGGGCCGAACATCGGCAACATCCAGCCCCCGCCGTGCATCAGTTTGAAGAACGTGTCGGTCGGGTTCGTGACGACGTACGTTTGGGTTCCAAGAGTGACCTCCACCTTCTTGATAGTCACTTCGGAGCCATCTGTGCCTCCTTTCGCACCGGAGGCCTCGCCCGGTCTCCAACTCCTGTCGGGATCTCCTGTCCGCCCGTGACGATAAAACTTCAGTTTGCGGAGAGTCCGATCCGTAAATGGCTTTGTTATTCTCCTTACGGAATCTTGCGGCGAAGACTTGGCAAGGATTATAATGTTGCCGCTCATCGTGTGAGTAACGGTAGCAACGACGGTGGTGTCGTTGACGTTCTCGAATCGAATCTCCCTCGATGAACTTGTCACACGCCTTCCCCAGGCAATCGGCGTGATGGGGGACGCGATTTTGCTCAGTCCGTCAAACGAGACAACATCCCCATCATCAAGCGTGATCGGATCGCTCGTAAATAGTGGATCCTCGTTAATCAGTTTTCTCATCGCAGCATAGTCGCGATCGTCAATCGTGATGTCGGGACCCACGGTTGACCTCGCACATCCCGACAAGAGCAAGCCGACAATGAAAACAATCGCCGAGGTCGACATCAGTTCCTTCTTCATCTGCCTCTTCCTTTCTTGCTGAACATGATTCGTGATGGCACGACTTTTTGACGCCCCGACACCCCAAAGGTTTAAGAGAGACAAGAGAGCGAGGAAACCGGCCAATTGTCGTTGAATCTCCGGTGCGGGCCAGATGGTGCCGGTCCAGTTCCAAGTTGTGGGAAAGCCGGGAGTCGTTAGGGAGTGAGGATACAAACTCTATGATCCTCTTCGGCTTTCTACGAGCGTGTTGAGGCGACCGACACCGGCTTGGAGTGATGCCTCCAAGCCCCTTTGTTTACAATATTTTACCTTGACTTTCAGTTCGCCAGCAGATATATTGAACGCCCAAGTGGGTGAAATTTGTTAGGGGATACGACCCAGAACTCCGATTCGAACTTCATCCACCGACCTACTCACTCATCAACGCATGAACGAGGAATTGAGCTTCCTGCAAAACGTACCCATCTTCGCTGATCTTGAGGAGCCCGAGCTACGAAAAATTGCAAAACTCGGCGTCCGAAAGAAGTACAAGAAAGGTAATATTGTCGTCCTCGAGCAGGAAATGGGCGCAGCCCTTTTCGTCATCGTTTCCGGCAAGGTGAAGATTGTCAGAACGGACGAGGACGGGAGGGAAGTGATCCTTTCCATTTTCGGACCCGGCGAGTTTTTTGGGGAAATGTCACTGCTGGACGGTTTGGCGCGCTCGGCGAGCGTTGTCTCGTTGACGAAATCGGAGTTGTTTATGATTCATCGGCGCGACTTTCTGAAGCTTCTCCACGAACATCCTCAAGTTGCCATTTCTCTCCTCGGCGAACTGACGATGCGGCTCCGAAAGGCTGATGCCCAGATCAAGAGTCTCTCGCTCAAGGATGCCGCTGGTCGCGTCGCGAACGTCGTCCTCATGCTTGCAGACGACATTGGCGTCTTCCGCAAAGGAAAGGTCGAGATTGATGAGCTCCCGCTGCAACAGGATATGGCCAATATGGCGGGAACATCGCGCGAGACAGTGTCGCGCATGTTGCACCAGTTTGCCAAGGAAGGGTATTTGCAGCTCCAGGCCAACAAACTTATCATCAACGACTACGAGGAATTCCGCAAACGGCATCTCTAGTTGGAGCATGCCTCTGATCTCAGGTTAGGTGGGCGCGCTGCACCGCCCCACTCTCGCGCACATTCCCACGCGTCGTTCCATCCCCTCCGCTCCGGGTGAGCATGTCGGGCGCTTCTGCGAGAAATTACACATGTCGAACCTACAACATAAGAACTCATGGCACAGAATGTGGAGTCTGGGCAACGGGAAGATGCCGTACACACCGGGCCGGGTTCTCCTTCCTCTGCAAGTCGTGCAGATCTGCATCTGCATACGACGCATTCCGATGGAGCGTTGACGCCGTATGAGCTTGTCAAGAAAGCGAATGAAGCCGGGCTAGCCGCAATTGCCATTACCGATCACGACAATGTCGGCGCTCTGGATGAGGCGATGGAATGGGGAAGAAGTTTGGGCGTGGAGGTCGTGCCGGGATTGGAGCTGAGTGTTGCGCTGGGCGAGAAGGATGTACACATCCTCGCCTACTTTTTCGATCACAGACATCAAACGCTGCTCGAGTATCTTGCGTTTTTCCGCCGCGAGAGTCTGAAACGAGCCGAGCGCATCGTGGAGAAACTAAAGCGGATCAACGTCCGGATCTCGATGGAATCCGTGTTGGAGCAGGCAGGTATCGGATCGGTGGGACGTCCGCACATCGCGAACGCCTTGCTCGATGGAGGGATGATCGACTCCTACCACGAAGCGTTCGAGAAGTACATCGGCACCGGCGGGCCGGCGTTTGAAAAGAAATATCAAGTGGATCCCGAAGAAGCATTCAAGCTTGTCAACAGCGCCGGCGGACTCTCCTTCCTTGCCCACCCGGGCAAGTATACAACCGAGCTCGAACTTTCACAATTGATCAAGCTGGGATTGGACGGTATCGAGGTCGTTCATCCATCCCATGATGAGAGGCGGCAGGAATACTATCGAAGTGTGGTGAATCAGTACTTTCTGCTGGAAAGTGGCGGCTCCGATTTCCACGGCGGCAAAAAGAATGACGACCAGGCGCTGGGGGTCTTCACGATTCCCATGCACATCGTTGAGACAATGCGAAGCAGACTCTTCTCCTGAGATGCCGTGAACGCAGGTCGAGCGACACATCGGAACAAGGGAGCGGTGGGAAAACGGATACGGTGTGCCATCGTTGTCAGTCGGTTCAACGGAGTTGTCACCAGAAAACTCCTCGCCGGAGCGATGGCGTGCCTCAAGGATCACGACATCAAGCGTTCCGACGTAAAGATCTTCCGCTGCCCCGGTGCTTTTGAATTGCCTCAAGTGGCGAACACTATCGCGCTCACCGGAGAGTGGGACGTGGTGATTTGTCTGGGGGCCGTGATTCGCGGCGAGACGGCTCATTTCGAGTATGTATCGGCCGAGGCAGCTCGAGGCATACAGGATGTTGCACTCAGGCACGGTCTCCCGGTCGTCTTTGGAGTCCTGACAACGGATACGAAAGAGCAAGCGCTTGCTCGTGCAGGCGGTACCCAGGGGAACAAGGGATGCGATGCCGCGCTGGCCGCGCTCGAAATGGTTTCCCTCCTGAAATCGCTGAAGTCCCGCAAGAAACGTGAACGATAGATCAAGAGAGCTTTGTTTCCGGAAGGAGAATCGTGATTCTGAATCCCGATATAGGTAGAATGAAGATCCTCGTCCAAGTCTTGGGGGACCTTCTCCATGGAATAGCAGGGGAATCCCGGCCAAAAACCGGGAACGCGGAGATGAATGGGTAGAATGGCAGTGTGCGTCGTGCTGGCGGTTGTTTCCATCGCCTCCTCGCCGGCCGCTCGACAGATCGCTCTTGATAGCGGTCGATGGAAAAACTACACGGACATGAAAACCGTCAGTGCGCTCGCGATCTCCTATGACAGCCTCTGGGCCGCAACGTCCGGCGGACTCTTCTTGTTTCTTTCCTCCTCAGGCCGATTCGTCAAGCATACCAACTCGGAGGGGCTCAGCTCGAACGAACTCACGGCCGTCACAATCGATCGGATCGGACGCGTTTGGGTTGGATCCTCGGACGGGTTTATGAACGTCTATGATCCTCACACGCAAGTGTGGCGTGAGATTCGCGACATCAGGCAGTCTCAACGGATTCAAAAAGGGATCCGCGCATTGTACGTGCTCGGTGACTCACTGCTCGTAGGGACGGATTTTGGCGTTACGGTGTTCGTGATGTCGCGCTTCGAGTTTCTTGACACCTACTCCAACTTCGGGTTTCCCTCTCAGGCAAAAGTCAACGATGTCATCGTTCACAACAAACGGCTCTTCGTTGCCACCGACCAAGGGATTGCCGCGGGCTCATTGTCCTCTCCGAATCTCGCCTCGCCATCTTCGTGGACACGATATGCGGAACCCGACGGCCTTCCGTCGAGGCTGACTACCGCGCTTGCCGTACTGCGCGACACGGTCGTCGCCGGAACGGAAAACGGCGCCTCGTGGTTCGACGGCAATAGTTTTCGCCCGATACCGTCGTTGGCAGGGAAATCGATTGCCGATCTCGCCGCTCGCACTCCTGATCTCGCGATTCTTTGGAACGATGCAACGAGCTTCACATCGGCAACGATCACCAGCGTCAACGGGACGCCTGCAGGAGTTGTCTCGAACTCCGGGGGTAAGGCATCTTCGCTTGCGATGCAGCAGGCACAGCCGACCATCTGGATCGGGACGACATTCAAAGGAATATCAACGTACAGCAACAACGCCTGGAAGTACTTCGCCCCTAACGGTCCTCAATCAAACCTCTTTACAAGTCTTGCGGTCGATGTCAACGGCGTTGTGTGGTCGGCCTCAGGCATCAGCCAGAGGGGACGCGGATTCTATCGGTATGACGCTGCCAAACCCGAGCCGCAGCAATGGAAAAACTTCACCGTCGGGGACTACCCTATCATGGCATTCGATGATTACTACAAGGTCTCCCTCGGCAGGGACAGCGTGGTGTGGGTGAGCTCGTGGGGACGTGGCGTTCTGGAGATTGCCGGTGATTCGATTCGGCGAAAGTTGGATGAAAACAGCACGCCTCCATTGGCCGGGACAGTTCTTCATGATCCGTCCTATGTCGTAGTCGGAGGCGTGGCGACGGATTCGAAGGGGGACACGTGGATTGTCAATCGCACGGCCAACAACGGGAATCATCTCGCGAGGCTCTCTGGCAATAACACCGTTGCCTATGTTAACTCACCTTCGGAAGGCATCTTCACCAATCTTGTGATCGATCGGAATAATACGAAATGGCTTGCGAATTCCGAGCCAAGCAACAAACCGATAACCGGACTGTACTATTTCAATGAAGATACTCTCGTTACGGGAACCCGTCTGCTTGGCGGTTGGGGTATGATGTCGTCCGCGGACGGGTTTCCGGCGAACACCAACAACGCGGTGCTCTCGCTCGCCGTCGATCGCGAAGGCGACGTCTGTGTGGGGACCGACAACACGATGTTCATCATCACAGACCCGCGAAATCCGAAGGCGAATCGAGTAACCTCCTTCCCCCTTCGAGGGCAAGTGGTGCAGGCTATCGCCGTTGATGCGATCAACAATAAATGGGTTGGCACGAAGGAGGGAGTTATCGTTGTGAATCCCGACGGAACCCAACTGATCGCACAGTACAGTGTTCTATCGACGAACGGAAAGCTGGTGGACGACGATGTTCGCTCGATTGCGATTGATCAGCAGCGGGGCATCGCCTACTTCGGCACAGAGAAGGGGTTGTCAAGCCTGGAAATCCTTCCAGTCCGTACGGCGCGCAGCTTCTCAACGCTGGAGTTTGGTCCGAATCCTTTTCTCATTCCGGCCGACCGGGCTCTTACCATCAGACCGCTGGTTGAAGATTGTGCCGTTAAGATTCTCTCGGTGAAGGGTGCATTGATCGCCGAGTTCAAAGCCCAGGGCGGCGGGCGGGCGTTCTGGGATGGGAAGGATTCGAGCGGGGAGTTCGTCGCGTCAGGTGTCTATTTCGTCGTAGCGTTCGCAGAAAACGGAAATCAAATCGGCACAGGAAAAATAGCCGTCGTGAGGAGGTGAGGATCTCGGAGGAGGAGCATAAGAAATAGCCGGGGACCCGGATATCCCTGCCTGCAGCACACCCGGTTGTGGCGAAAGAGTGTGAAAGGCGGTTGTAGGAGGTCAGTTTGGCTACATGCTGCACAAGTAAGTTTACACTCTATAACTTTCAACACACTTGAAGGGAGGTAGTAGCACCTTGGAAAACACATACAAAGATGAGATCTTCACAAAACGTGTTCGCGCCGGCAAACGGACGTATTTCTTTGATGTGAAGTCGACAAAGTCTGAAAAGGACTTCTACATCACCATTACGGAAAGCAAGCGTGTCGGTGAAGAGGAGTACGAGAAGCACAAGATCTTCCTGTACAAAGAAGATTTTGAGAAATTTCGGGATGCGTTGGATGAAACGGTTGATTTCGTTCAGGGCAAGCTCCTGCTCGTCTCTGCCGAACCGTCCAACGGAGGAGAAATCGTAGCGGAGAAGTCCATTTAGCTCAGACTCATCTCCCAGACAGAGTTCCAGTTCTGGTACCGTATCGAAAGGGCCCACGTGCACATCCGTCGTGGGCCTTTTGACTATTGATGGAGCGTCCGACTTTTGTCCGAATCTACCAATCCTAAGGAGTCAGTCTGCGTAGTGAGCCCAGACGTTTCTTGTCGGGGCGAAGGAAGTCGAAGACTGCGCAGAGTGCAGTTTTCATGCAGCACCCTTCGACTTCGTCCCGACAGAAGATGTCGGGATAAACTCAGGGTGACTGCTATTCTGTTCTTTTCCCGCCATAACAGGTAAACTCATGCGACTTTTCCCTTGACTCTCTAGGGCCTTCTGGTTATATTTTGGCGGTTTTTGTTGAAAAACTGCTCTTTTTTTATCCAGAAGTCGGATTCTCTTGGGCACTTCTGCCGGCGGGTGGAAGAAGACGCCGAGATATCCCGGGAATAGTGAACGGGTGAGCGAGTTCAGAATTAATATCTCCAACCTTCCCGAGGGTGTCCATGAGCGATCTCTCGAGGCAGCGGCGGATCACCTCGGCCTCGATGCGAGATTCTCGGAGCAAGTACGGGCGGCGGCCAAGGTTGAAAAAACGAGTCGGCAACTGTACCTCCACGTCGAATTCACGACTCGCGGGACATTCACCTGCGACCGATGCCTTGACGAATTCCACAAGGAAGTGAGCGGCTCATACGGTGTCGTGTACGTTACGGACACACAGGCGGACGATGGGATTGAGATTGATGAGATCCAGGTGATATCACCGGAAGCGAATTACATCGATCTTGCCGAGGATGTGCGGCAATTCGTTTTGCTCGCCTTGCCGCAGAAGATGTTGTGTAGAGAGGAGTGCGCAGGTCTCTGTCCCGGATGCGGTGTGAATCGAAATCGTTCCAAGTGCTCATGCCCCAACGAGGGAATTGATCCACGCTGGGAAGGGTTGCGAAATCTTCTAGAGAATTGAATTCAAACATCCAGCACTGATAAAGGATTCTTTCTATGCCAAATCCAAAACGTCGTCACTCCAAAACCCGTGGCCGGAAGCGCCGTACCCATTACAAGGCTGTCGCCCCGGCGACCATGGAATGCCCCAACTGCCACGAACAAAAGCTCCAGCACAGAGTCTGTCCGAACTGCGGTTACTACAACGGACGATCTATCATCATTCCCAAAGAAGCGTAACTTTATCAACCCTACGGTCATCCCGTCCTCCTGTACGGTTCCGCCCCAAGGAAACCTGGGACTTTACAGCAGACGGGATTTTTCCTCTCAAGGGGGACCTCAAATGGTTCGATTGACCGCGGGTCGTTTTCATCGTGGAGTTCTTACTGACAGCGTCATTTAGTCCTTTGCCTCAGAAACTGAAAATCGTGTTGGATGCCATGGGGGGCGATTTCGCTCCGGCGAACGAGGTTGCCGGCGCAGTTGCATCGCTTCGCCAATCCAGTCAGGAATTCGAGCTTATTCTTGTCGGTCGGGAGCAGGAAATCCGAAAGGAATTGTCGGCGCACGACGTTAAAGGGCTGCTATACTCCGTCGTTCACGCGGAGGAGGTCATCACGATGGAGGATTCACCTAATGCCGCCTTGAAGCAGAAAAAGAACTCGTCCCTCGCCATCGGGATGACCCTGCACAAGGACGGGAAGGCAGATGCGTTTGCAAGCGCAGGAAACACCGGTGCCGTCCTTTCGGCTTCCACGCTTATCCTGGGACGAGTCAAAGGTGTAAGCAGGCCTACCATTGGGGCTTTCATTCCCTCCGAGGCGGGGGTTTGCTTGTTGGTCGATTCCGGAACCAATGTCGATTGCAGAGCACAGCATTTGTTCGAGTTCGCGATCATGGGGAGTATCTACGCCAAGACGATCTTCAAGTATGAGAATCCAAAGGTTGCGCTTCTGAATGTCGGTGAGGAGAAGCTCAAAGGCACCGAAGTCGTTCAGGAGGCATATAGGCTCCTTGAGGCGAGTTCGGTGAACTTCATCGGTAATGTGGAAGGGCGCGATATCCTCAAAGGGAAAGCACAAGTTGTAGTCTGTGATGGATTTGTGGGGAATATCATCCTCAAGTTCGGTGAGAGTATTCCTTCATTCCTCAAGACGCGGCTCAAACAGTACGCGGGGGGGAGTCTGACGAGAAAGCTCTTTCTCGGCCTCGCCCGCGGTTCGCTCCGGGCTTCCCTGCGCGATCTGGATTATGAGGAATTTGGAGGGGTGCCGGTGCTCGGGGTGAATGGCGTTTCGATCATCGGGCATGGGAAATCAACTCCCAAGGCAATTAAAAACATGATTCTCAGGGCCGTGGAGGTTGCGAAGTCTCGGTTGAATCAGCACATCGAAGATGCGATGACTGAAGCTCTTTCGGCACACCCTCCCCCGGACGCGCCACGCTACGCCGGCGTACACTAGACGACACGATATGGAAAAACGAAGAGCTACCATCACCGCCATCGGACATTATGTGCCGGAAAAGATCCTGACCAATCTGGATCTTGAGAAGATGGTGGATACGAACGACGAGTGGATCCGCACTCGCACTGGAATTCGCGAGCGCCGAATCCTCGAGCAGGGGGCAACCTCCGATCTGGGTGCAAAGGCGATTGAAGCAATGCTCGCGCGCCGGGGGATGGACGCCACCGACATCGAGTTGATCATCGTCGCAACCGTGACGCCCGACATGCTTTTCCCCGCGACGGCTTGTGTCATTCAGGACAAGATCGGCGCACACAGGGCGTGGGGGTTTGACCTCTCCGCCGCATGCTCGGGCTTTCTCTACGCCCTTGCCGTCGGCGCACAGTTTATTGAGACGGGATCCTATTCGAAGGTCGTGGTGGTTGGCGCAGACAAAATGAGCAGCATCATCGACTATGGAGATCGGAATACTTGCATCCTGTTTGGAGACGCCGGCGGCGCAGTTCTGCTCGAGCCTTCCGAAGACCCCGAGTTCGGTCTGATCGATCATCGGCTCTATTGCGATGGATCGGGCGGGCCGTACTTGTATATGAAGGGGGGCGGAAGCTTGAATCCCGCGACGCACGAAACCGTCGACAAACGCATGCACTACATCTTCCAGGATGGGAAAGCCGTCTTCAAAGTCGCCGTGAAAGGGATGGCAGACGTCTCAGCAGAGATCATGCAACGAAATAATCTGTCGCCGGACGATATCTCATGGCTCGTCCCGCACCAGGCAAACCTTCGCATCGTCGATGCGACGGCGGAACGGATGGGTCTTGACGGCTCCAAAGTCATGATCAACATCGACAAGTACGGCAACACAACGGCTGCCACGATTCCTCTTTGTCTCTCGGAGTGGTGGGAGTGTGGAAAACTTCGACGCGGACAGAATATTGTGATGGCGAGTTTTGGCGCCGGCTACACCTGGGGCGCGATACTCATGAAATGGTCTCTCGAGAGTCCGGTGAAGGCGTAAGCGGCCGATGAGCGCAACCGCATTCCTCTTTCCGGGTCAGGGCTCTCAGTATGTGGGCATGGGCAAAGATCTCTTTGATCAGAATCCCGATGCGAGAGCGGTCTTTGAGCAGGCTGATTCCTTGCTTGGATTCTCTCTCAGTAAGATCTGCTTCGCCGGACCTGAAGAGGAACTGAGGCAAACGAAGAACACACAGCCGGCAATTTTTCTGCATAGCGTTGTTCTCTCAAAAGTCTACCGCCGCGAACGGGCGGCGATGGCTGCAGGACATTCGCTCGGCGAGTACTCCGCGCTCGTTTACGCCGGAGCGTTGACCTTCGAAGACGGGCTCAGGCTTGTTCGCCTGCGCGGCGAGGTGATGCAACAAGCCGGACAGGAACAGCCCGGCACGATGGCGGCGATCGTCGGCCTTGAGGCCAAGATCGTCGGAGAAATTTGTTGCCAGGCCTGGGAAACCGGAGTGGTGCAGGCGGCGAATTTCAATTCGCCCGGACAGATCGTGATCTCCGGGTCAGTGGAAGGTGTGCGGAGAGCGATGGAGATGGCGAAAGAGTGTGGAGCAAAGCTCGTGAGAGAGTTGCAGGTCAGCGGAGCGTTTCACTCGCCGCTGATGGAATCGGCAAAGACGAAGCTCAAAGCCGCTCTTGATGAGACGCACATCAACGATGCGTCAATACCACTGTTTGCAAACGTCACTGCGAGGCCTGTTCAGAACGCCGAACAGATTCGGGAATTGCTCTTTCAGCAGCTCACGAGCCCCGTTCGATGGGAACAGACCATTCAGAACATGGGAGCCGAGGGCGCAACAACGTTTGTGGAAATCGGACCCGGCAAGGTGCTCCAAGGACTTGTGAAACGAATTGCACCTGATGCCCGGATCATGGGTATCGACAAGCTCACAGATCTATCGGTGTAGGGAGAGCATACTTTCAGGACGCAATGAACGTACTTCAAGACAAAGTCGCATTAGTCACCGGTGGTTCGCGTGGAATCGGCAAGGCCATTGCATTTGCTCTGGCGGATGAAGGGGCGCATGTCGCTGTTACCTATCGAAGTGCTGGGGCGGCGGCGGATGCGGTCGTGAAGGAGATTCAATCCAAAGGATGCAAGGGAGCCGGCTATCAATCTGACGCCAGGCAATTTGTTGACGCCCAGAACATCGTTGATGCTGTGGTGAAAGAGTTTGGCCGACTTGATGTCCTTGTCAACAACGCCGGAATCACAAAAGATGCGCTCCTGATGCGCATGAGCGAACAGGATTGGGATGACGTGCTCGATACGAATCTCAAAGGTGCGTTTGCCTATTGCAAGGCCGTTTGCCGACAGATGATCACCCAGCGGGAGGGAAAGATCATCAATATTAGCTCAATTGCGGGTGTCATTGGCAATGCAGGACAAACGAACTATGCCGCATCGAAGGCTGGCTTGATCGGAATGACAAAAACACTTGCAAAAGAGCTTGCTTCTCGCAACATTCAAGTCAATGCAATAGCGCCGGGATTCGTTGATACCGATATGACAGGAAAACTTACGCCGCAGCAAAAAGAGATGCTCTTGAACATCATCCCGATGAAGCGAACGGCGAAACCGGAAGAGATTGCCGGCGTCGTTGTGTTCCTTGCGTCGTCCGCCGCAAGCTATATGACGGGGCAGGTCTTGTGTGTGGACGGCGGAATCGTAATGTAACAATCCTCATTTCTTAACAACCGTCATTTTCTGAAAGGAGTTACCACATGGCAGATATCGAGAAGAAAGTAAAAGAGATTATTGTCTCCAAGCTGGGTGTTGACGAGGCACAGATTACACCGCAAGCCTCGTTCACCAATGACTTGGGAGCGGACTCTCTCGATACCGTCGAGCTTGTGATGGAGTTTGAGAAAGCTTTCAATGTCCAGATTCCCGACGAGGATGCGGAGAAGATCTCCACCGTAGGCGACGCAGTCAATTACTTGAAGACAAAGATTTCTTAACTGCGACATTTCCTCTGACGAGAGGGACGAGACGGAAGCCTGAGTCTTCGTCCAACCTTAATTCTTAGCCGCCAAGAGCGACTAGGAGGACAACAACCATGGCGTTTGACGGACAGAAGCGTAGAGTCGTGATCACAGGGATGGGTGCGGTAACGCCCATCGGCTTGAGCGTGCGAGAGTACTGGCAAAGCCTGCTCGATGGAAAGAGCGGCGCCGGGCCGATTACGTACTTCGATACGGCTCAGTACGACACAAAGTTCGCCTGTGAGGTGAAAGGCTTCGATCCGCTGAAGTTCATGGATCGGAAGCTGTCGCAGCGAACAGATCCGTTTACGCAGTTTGCGCTCGCTGCCGCCGAAATGGCAATCACCGATGCGGGATTGAATCTGGAGCAGGAGAATCGGGAGCGGATCGGCGTCGTCGTCGGTTCCGGAATCGGTGGCATGTGGACGTATCATCGCCAACAGGAGACGATTTGGGAAACGAAGGGGCCTCATCGCATCAGCCCGTTCTTCATCCCGATGATGATCTCCGACATTGCCCCGGGTCGCATCTCGATGAAATACGGCCTCAAGGGTCCCAACTACGCGACAACGTCCGCCTGTGCCACGTCGTCGCACGCGGTCGGGGATGCGTTCATCCTCATTCAACGTGGCGATGCCGACGTGATGGTGACAGGAGGCGCCGAATCGTCGATCTGTCCGATGGGCATCGGTGGGTTCAACGCCATGAAGGCCCTTTCAACACGAAACGATGCGCCACAGAAGGCAAGCCGGCCGTTCGACAAAGGTCGCGACGGTTTTGTGATGGGGGAGGGCTCCGGGATCCTTATTCTCGAGGAGTTGAGCCACGCGCTCAGCCGCGGCGCTCGCATCTATGCCGAGCTTGCCGGGATCGGCTTTACCGCGGATGCTCACCACATCACGGAACCCGCGCCGGGTGGAGAAGGAGCGGTACGTTCGATGCGGGCGGCGATCAAGGATGCCGGTGTTCCATCCGATGCGGTCAGTTACATCAACACGCACGGGACGTCGACCCCCGTGGGCGACAGGAGCGAAACTGCCGCCATCAAAACAGTTTTTGGAGAGCACGCAAAGAAACTGGCCGTCAACTCGACCAAGTCAATGATCGGACACTTGCTTGGTGCCGCGGGAGCCGTGGAGGCTATCGCAACAGTCATGTCCATCTACGAAAACAAAGTTCATCCGACAATCAACTACGAGACCCCCGACCCCGAATGCGACCTGAACTACATTCCCAACACGTCACAGGATTGGGAGATCAACGTAGCGATCAGTAACACCTTCGGGTTCGGCGGCCACAACGCTTCCTTGTTGATCAAGAAATACCAAGCGTAGGAAATCCCCGGACATCCCGGGGTCGATTGTAGGCTGAATGGAGTGGAGTGTGTGTGTTCAGAACGCTCGGAAGACTCTTCAGTCAACTAATTCCATTTCTCCGCCCCTCTCATCGCGCAGCCGATGTCGAAGCGCTCGTTTCCACCCTCGAAGGGAAACGATTTGATTTCACCCGCTTCGAGACAACCATCGGCTATCACCCCGCCAACTGGCATCTCTTCATCGAATCGCTCCTCCATCGGTCCTACCTCCAATACGTGGGCGAACGGTGGAAATCGAACGAGCGTCTGGAATTCCTGGGGGATGCCGTGCTGAATTGCCTTGTCGCAGAACATCTCTACGCGTCCTACCCTGATATGGAAGAGGGGGACTTGACGAAAGTCCGATCCCGCCTCGTCAACCGCAAGACGTTGGCGCAACGAGCGAAGGACCTGAGGCTCTCCGATTTTCTCCTGCTGAGCTCCAGCGCCGTGCAATCGATCGAAGGCGGCTCGGAATCCATTCTTTCCGATGCCTTCGAGGCGATCATCGGTGCCATCTACCTGGATGGGGGGATCGATGCGGCGCGCGAGTTCGTTCGCCGCTCGCTGATTTCAAACGCCCTCGTCGTCAGCTCCGCATTGACCGACGACAACTACAAGAGCGCGCTGCTGGAGTATTCACAGGCCCGCTCCTTGGGCGTTCCTCGATATACGATCGTGCGCGAAGAAGGTCCTGATCACGATCGTCGCTTCACGGTGGAGGTGTTTCTCGGCTCCGAGAGCCATGGCACCGGAAGCGGACGAAGTAAGAAAGATGCCGAACAGGCTGCTGCCGCCCAGGCGCTGGAGCGGATCAGCGGTGCGAACGGCCAACTTCTAGCCCCGAACGGATTGTGACTATCATGAATTTCATCAGTGAAGAACGCAGCTTTCAATCCAGACACATCGGTCCCGACCGAAGCGAATGTGCGGAAATGCTCGAGACAATCGGTGCTCCATCGCTGAACGCGCTGATCGACGAGACGATTCCCGGCACGATTCGCGTCGGCCATAATCTGGATCTCCCTGCCCCGATAAGCGAACACGCGTATCTTCAATTGTTGAGGACCACCGCCCGGAAGAACAAGGTGCTCAGATCGTATCTCGGCCAGGGGTACAACGCGACCGTCACGCCTGGCGTCATCCAGCGCAATATCTTCGAGAATCCGGGTTGGTACACGCAATACACTCCGTATCAGCCCGAGATTGCACAGGGAAGGCTTGAGGCATTGCTGACGTTTCAAACGATGGTGATGGACCTGACGGCCATGGAAGTGGCAAACGCCTCGCTTCTGGATGAGGGAACCGCTGCCGCTGAGGCAATGACGATGGCTCACACGCTCGCAAACAGAAGGACCAATGGAACGCACGCGAACAAGTTCTTTGTCTCCGATCAGTGCCTTCGCCAGACGATCGATGTTATCAAGACGCGCGCCCAACCCCTCGGCTTTGAAATCATTGTCGGCAAGTGCGAGTCGGCCGCACTGGACGCAACGTATTTCGGCATCCTCCTTCAGTATCCTGCTGAGGATGGAGCGGTGGTGGATTATCGGGAGTTCATCGGGCGGGCGCACGCTGTCGGTGCACTCGTGATCGTGGCGGCAGACATCCTGAGCCTGGCTCTCCTCACTCCACCTGGTGAGTTCGGCGCAGACGTGGTGGTCGGCAATTCTCAACGTTTCGGAGTGCCGTTGGGTTATGGTGGGCCGCATGCCGGGTTTTTCGCGACAAAGAACGAGTACATTCGACATATGCCCGGCCGCATCATCGGCGTGTCAATTGATGCACAGAACAACCGCGCGTACCGGATGACCCTGCAGACCCGGGAGCAGCATATCCGCCGAGAGAAGGCCACGTCCAACATCTGCACGGCGCAGGCGTTGCTTGCCATCATGGCGGGAATGTACGCTGTCTATCACGGTGCCGAAGGACTCCAACAAATCGCCTCCCGCGTTCACACGCTTGCAGCGATCCTTGACACGGAACTCAAAGAACTGGGCTTCGTTCAGTTGAATGGGGTGTATTTCGATACGGTGAAAATCCAGGCATCGAGCGAGCTTACGGCGAGCATCCACAAATTCGCCGTCGAGGCCGGATACAACTTCAGAGCGATCGATGGAAACCACATCGGAATCTCCCTCGATGAAACAACGGAGATCGAAGACATTGCCGCTATCAAGAGCATCTTCGCCTTCGCGCGGGGAGTTACGACGAAGCTCGTCGACCTCGACAAGAAGTATGGTAGCGAAGAGAGGATGATGCCTGAGCCATTCAGAAGAAGAAGCACATACCTCCAACACCCGGTTTTCAAGACCTATCATTCTGAAACCGAGATGATGCGGTACATCAAATCGTTGGAGAATCGAGACCTCTCGCTTACACACTCAATGATTCCCCTGGGTTCGTGTACGATGAAGTTAAACGCGGCAACGGAACTGATACCGGTTACCTGGCCGGAGTTCGGCCAGTTGCATCCTTTCGTCCCCGTTGATCAAGCTGCCGGCTATCACCAGATCTTTGGAGAGCTGGAAGCTGCGTTGCGCAAAGTGACGGGATTCGCCGGCTGCTCCCTTCAGCCGAACTCCGGCGCTCAGGGAGAATTCACCGGACTGCTCGTGATTCGCGCGTATCACGCAGATCGAGCTCAAGCACATCGAACCGTTGCGCTGATCCCCTCGTCTGCCCACGGGACCAATCCTGCAAGCGCGGTCATGGCGGGGATGGAGGTGGTTGTCGTGAAGTGCGATGAAATGGGAAACATCGATCTTGACGACCTCCGCACGAAGGCTTCCACCCACCGCGAGACTCTTGCGGCATTGATGGTAACCTACCCATCCACGCACGGTGTATTCGAGGAGCGGATCAAGGAGATCTGCGATGTTGTTCATCAGCACGGAGGACTCGTGTACATGGATGGCGCCAACCTCAATGCGCAAGTCGGCCTGACGAGTCCGGCCGCTATCGGCGCTGATGTCTGTCATATCAATCTTCACAAGACGTTTGCCATCCCGCACGGTGGAGGCGGTCCGGGGATGGGCCCGATCTGTGTCGCTTCACACCTTGTGCCGTACCTGCCGGGACATCCGCTTGTGAAGACAGGCGGATCGAAAGCAATCACTGCAGTCTCGTCAGCCCCATGGGGGAGTCCGAGCATTCTCTTGATTTCGTTTGCCTACATCAAGATGCTCGGTGCGAGAGGATTAGCCGATGCGACAAGATACGCCATCCTCAACGCGAACTACCTGAAGGCGAGGCTCGAAAAACACTATCCGGTTTTGTACGAAGGGGGCGCCGGAAGAGTTGCCCACGAGTTCATTCTGAACATGAAGGAGTTCAAGCAGTCGGCCAACATCGAAGTGGAAGATATCGCGAAGCGCCTGATGGACTACGGCTTTCACGCTCCGACCGTTTCATTCCCTGTGCCCGGAACATTGATGATCGAGCCGACGGAAAGCGAATCGAAAGCTGAGTTGGATCGGTTTGCCGATGCACTCATCGCTATTCGAGTGGAGATTCAAGAAATTATCGATGGACGAGCGGACCGGTCAGACAATGTTCTGAAGAACGCACCGCATCCGGCGCACGAGGTAACGCGTGACGAGTGGAAACATCCCTACTCACGCACCAAGGCGGCCTATCCGTTGCCGTTTGTAAGGAATAGAAAGTTCTGGCCGCCGACGAGCAGAATCAATAACACCTACGGCGATCGGAACATCGCCTGCTCCTGTCCGCCGATGGAAGAATACTCCGGTGCAACGGCGTAGAAGCTCGCCGCAACTCCCTGACACGGAGTCGCGCTGCTTCAAGGAGCCGTCTGCAGAGCGTCAGCCGGATAAGCTTTGTTCAAAGGGTTTACCGCGCTTTCGGGTGGTCACGCAACGTGTAGGTGACGATGGGTTGGACCGGACATCTAACTGGAGCCGAATATCCTGATGCCAATAGTTGACGATAATGGGATCCGTCAAGTTCTGAAGGAGACACGAACGATTGCCGTCGTTGGAGCTTCACCGAAACCGTGGCGCGACAGCGGTAGCATTGCGCAGTTTCTCGTCAATAAGGGGTATACTGTTATTCCTGTGAATCCGAACTACGAGGAGGTGATCGGCTTGAAGTGCTACCCGACCCTCAAGTCTGTCCCGGTGAGGATCGACATGGTGGACATTTTCCGCCGGTCGAAAGAAGTCTTGCCGATCGTGAAAGAAGCGATCGAGATCGGTGCCAAAACGATTTGGATGCAGCTCGAGGTGGAGGATGAAGCAGCAGCCGCGCTCGCGGAGAAAGCCGGACTCCGGGTAATTATGGATCGATGCATTGCCATTGAACATCGCCATGTGATGAAATAGAAGTCTCCGATCGTGAGCCAATCCCTTCCCGCGTGGGCGGAGGGGTTTTTTATTTCAAGCGGGGAATCTGAGGATGCGTATGTGGCGACTGATGACGGTGTTGTTGTTCACGACCCTCCGGGCAGAGGAGCCGACGGATTCCGTCCTGTATGTTCGGCAGATCGTGATTGTGGGGAACGAGACGACAAAGGAACATGTCATTTTGCGGGAAATGTCGCTAAAGGTCGGCCACCGGCTGACCATGGCCTCCCTGGAGCACGATCAGAAGCGCATCTATAGCCTCCAGCTTTTCACCAGAGTGGATCTTGACTACGAGACAGATGGAGATCAAGCGACGCTCTACGTGCGTGTTGCAGAGAGATGGTACATCTTTCCCATCCCGATTCTCGGCTTCAAATATCGTGATACAAAGAAATTCTTCTATGGCCTCGGATTCATCCATGAGAATTTTCGCGGACGGAACGAGAAGCTGGTCGCCTCTTTTGCCCTCGGATTTGATCGTTGGGTCAGCCTCGCCTATCAGAATCCGAAGCTGACCGATGGCGACGATATATTCTTTCGAGGATACGTCACCTACAGCAGCGTTCAGAACCAAAACGTCGCACAGGGCTTGTACCAACAGAAGGTGTTTGCGGGGAGCGTCACAGTTGGAAAGCGATTCGGACTGTACCAGACTGCGCTCGGCATTGCAGGGTATGAGGATTGGAGAATCTCTGACCCGCGAGCCGGGAGAACCGTTTCTCTGAGTGGTCGGGACAGATTTCTCATGGTCGGCTGGCGCTATACCCTTGACACGAGGGATCTAAGGGAATATCCCACCAGCGGCCATTACCTCTCCATCTCGGCCAGCAAATTCGGTTTTGGAGAATCCGAAGTGAATCTGTATCGTGCCGGATATGATTTGCGCGGATTCACATTGGTGACCGGAGACATTGTTCTTGGCGTAAGGACATTCGGGAATCTTGTTCGGGGAGGCGTGTCGCCAAACTATCTGCACTCCTATTTCGGCTACGATGAGCGGATTCGTGGCCACTTCAAGTCGGTTCTGGAAGGGGAGAGTCTCGTTGGGGGGAACGCCGAGGTGCGGTTCCCGATTCTCTCGCCCCGCTACGTCGAGGTCTCGACGAAATTTCTTCCTCCTGAATTCAGCGTGTGGCGATACGGATTGTCCGTCGGCGTATTTGCGGACGGGGGCAAGACGTGGTATCGCACCCAGTCGTTTGGAACCGCCCCCTGGTACTCGGGAGCCGGGGCGGGCGTACATTTCCTGCTACCGTATAGCCTGATCCTGCGAACGGAGTATGCCGTCAATAACCTTGGGAAAGGCGAATTCGTGTTGGATTTCGGATCGTCCTTCTAGCATATGGACTACTTCTTCGTGGACGCGGACGATGTGCATGGAGGTGCCTTGGTGATTCGAGGGGACGAGTACAAGCATCTTGCGCGTGTTCTGCGAAAGAAGGTTGGCGACCACATCAGAGTGACCGACGGGAATGACAACGCATATGAAGTTGTCATCCGGGGCTTCGACCGGTCCGGCGTAGAGTGTGAAATTCTCGACGTGCAACATCGGGTGAATGAGCCGAAGAATAATGTCACGCTGGCCGTCTCGTTGCTCAAGAATCCGGCCCGCTTCGATTTTCTTGTGGAGAAGGCGACCGAACTGGGTGTCCGTGCCCTCATACCGTTCGTCTCGGAGCGGACCATCCCGAAGCACGAAAAGCACCCCAGGCTGGAGAAGATCGCTCTCGCTTCGATGAAACAGTGTGGTCGTTCTTATCTGCCGAAGATATTCGTCCTCTCGAGATTCGAAGCTGTTGTGCGACACGCCAGGGAATTTGACCTGAGGCTGATTCCTCATGAGAAGACCGAGCAGTCGCAATTCATCGGTTCAGTCCTTCAACATCACCCCGGTGCGAAATCGGTTCTGATCATGATCGGTCCGGAAGGAGGGTTTGCCGAAGGTGAGATGAGTTTGGCTGCTGAGCATCGGTTTGTCCCGATTTCCCTGGGACCCCGCCGGCTTCGATCAGAGACGGCAGCACTCTCGACATTGAGCTGGGTGGTGGGGGGATGGTAGGAAATCGAAAGGATCTCCATCGAGGGCGGAATCACGAGTTCTCACGCGCGCTCACTGCCTTGGGGAATAAGACTTCTGTGCGGTCTTCGTCCTTCAGGAGTGTCCCCTCCGACGATGAGCGACGCAGTGCAATCCGTTGATGTAGTCCGCCGGTGGTAATCAGCAAGACAACCTACCCGAGGGACCGACCTACAATTGCGAGCACATCATCTCTTGCCAGAGTGACGCGCATTGCACAGTTTTCCATCATCTCTCTGGTTTGCCGCACAGATTCTTCATCCTTCAGCGAAGCAAGATTAATCCTCACGTTCAGTGCGGCGCCCTCACAAGCCGCGTGTAGCATCAACGCCGCAACTCCGGCGTCCGTGATCGAGTTCTTGTTTCCCCTTTCCGCAACAATCCGGACGAGTCCGAGTGCCCGTTCACTGAGCCGCATGACATCGAGAGGCACCAAGGTCGCTCTCTTCGTTGCTTCCTGAATTGCCGCGGACCTCGCCTCTTGTTGTCCTTCCGTCTCTTTCGGCAATCCGAAGGCCGCCATGACGTTGTTGAACGCGATCGAGTCTTCATCGATCAGTTGGGAAAGCTCCATCCGCAATTCCTCAGATTGCTGTAAGACAGACTCCATTTCCTGGCGGACATCAGCATATTTCTTTTTGCCGATGGTCAATCGGCATACCATCGACGTCAAGGCCGCACCGATGGCGCCGGCAAGCGCCGAGACGCTGCCGCCCCCCGGGGCCGGCGAGCTCGAGGCAAGCTCATCGAGGAATTCATTCATCGGTTTCGTTGCAAGCATTGCCGGTCGCTCCTTCAAGAGATCATGTATTCGATGATTTTCTTTTTCGGATCAAATGCCTCAAGCCGGCTCAAACCAAGCTCTCTGATGGCGATCGAGAGAAGCTCTTCCTCGTTCAAATCGGAGGCTTTGGCGTCGCGATGCGCATAGAATGTTCCTCCAACGAGGAGGGCAGTTAACGGTGCCAGGCCGACGATTTCGCTCCCCGTTGCTTCGAAGCCGAGGGAGCGGGCCTGCCGCCTTACTTCTTCGAAAGCGATGTGTGGGGGTGTTGCTTCATAGTCGACAAGATTGATTGACACCTGGGCGATATTGAAGCGTTGCAGGAAGACTCCCATTGCCTTGACCGCTTTGAGAGTGCCGGGGATTTTTATGGCTTCGCCTCGTTGATCCTTCATGGTCTGACCGGAGGCGTCCTTTTTGAGGCGACCGCTCTCGCGGATACGAAGCGCGATCTCCTGTGCGAGCGTCGAATCGGCGGTGTTCAGATTAACGTTGTAGGCGATGAGAAACTTTCGCGCACCAGTCACGGTGCCACCCGATCGGACGTTGAACTCGGCCGCCCCGTAGTCGGGTTTCCACGCAGCGTCCTTCAGCTTCTGCGCCAGGCCTTCGTACTCACCCTTCCGGATGGTGGACAGGTTGCTTCGTTCCGGCTTCGTCGCGGCATGCTCGTACAAGTAGACGGGAATCTTGAAATCGTGGGAAACCCGCTTTCCGTACTCGTGCGCCAATCTCACACAGTCGTCCATCGATACGCCGGAGACCGGTACGAAGGGGACGACATCGACGGCGCCCAGGCGCGGATGTTCCCCTTTGTGGAGTGACATATCGATGCGCTCGACCGCGACTCTGGTAGATTGATACGCGGCCTCGAGCACTGAAGCCGGCTCTCCGACAAACGTGACGACGGTTCGATGATAATCTTTGTCCGGCTCGACGCCGAGAAGCTTCACGCCTTCGACGCCGCGGATTGTGGAGGCAAGAGCATCGATGGTCTCCGGATTTCTTCCCTCGCTGAAGTTTGGAACACACTCAACAATGTTCTTCATTCATGATCCGTGTTGAGATGATGATGAAATGGTCGCATTCGACCGGACAAAAGTTGTGCGAGCTGGAGGTCGCGGGACTCCTGTTTGCGGCCACATGGTTATGGGAACTCCAGGATGGTTCCATGCTTCACGACGCGTGCGGCATGGTTCACCCCAAAATGGTATGCAAGATGGCGATAGTTCGGGACATCATACAAGACAATGTCGGCCTCCTTCCCGACTTCAATGCTGCCTGTGCGATCAGACAATGCAAGCGCGGCGGCGCCGTTGAGCGTTGCCGCTGTGATTGCCTCTTCCGGTGTCATGGACATCTGTGTGCACGCGATCGTCATCATCAGCGGCATGGAGAACGACATGCATGAACCGGGGTTGAAATCGCTGGCGATCGCAACCGGGACACCCGCATCGATCAGCTTTCGGGCGGGGGCGTACGGTGTGCGGAGAGAGAACGAGACGCCGGGAAGCAGAACAGCCACGNNTGCATGAAGCTCTGCCGCGAGTTGCGTTCCACCGATAGCGGTGAATTCGTCTGCGTGGAGCTTCGGCTCGATGCCGAGGGATTGAGCCCGTTCGAGAATGCGCTTTGATTCTTCCGCCGAAAAATATCCTGACTCACAGAAGACATCGCAGAATCGTGCAAGGTTTCGCTTCGAGA
The DNA here is from genome assembly GCA_003453835.1 of Bacteroidota bacterium. Classification (GTDB taxonomy): domain Bacteria; phylum Bacteroidota; class Ignavibacteria; order UBA10030; family UBA10030; genus UBA10030. The sequence goes on from DMMN01000200.1 coordinate 27,598, forward strand.
TGTAGGGTAACATCCGGTTGCAGACGAGATCGATGTACCCTGGCTTATCGTGACGGAACTCCGGCGGAATTGCATGGGCGCCCAGAAACGTTGGTACGATGGTCATGAAATGCTCTTCCGCAAGCTCCCCAATGGCCTCGAGCATCTTGATCTCAGAGTCGGCATCAAGGCCGTAACCCGATTTGATCTCGACCGTCGTCGTTCCGTGCTTCATCATCGCGTCGAGGCGTCTATGAGCGATCTTCTTCAACTCTTTCTTTGTCGCACTCCGCGTGGCCCTCACGGTGCTGAGAATGCCTCCACCTTGTGCGGCAATATCCTGGTAGCTCTTTCCTTCGGATCTCAAAGCGAATTCATCCTCCCGGCTGCCGGCAAAGAGGAGGTGCGTATGAGCATCGACGAATCCGGGAAGCGCTACGAGCGATGAGGCATCGAAGACTTCCGCATCTTCCTGCAGCGGGCGGGAGAACGCCTCATGGGGTCCGATCCAACGGATGGTGCCGTCTTCTATCAGGACGGATGCGTGGTTGAGGACGCCAATGTGACGCATCTCGCTGCCCGATTTGAACGGCTTTCCGGCGGCGCCGACGGTGACGAGCTGTTTGATGT
>DMMN01000198.1 GCA_003453835.1 Bacteroidota bacterium
TCTGTTGGACAGGTTGATTGGGATGAGATACACGTTCTGAGAGGAAACACTTGAGAATCAGAACTGCACTGTCATTCCAAAGCTCGGAACCAGGGGCCAGAGGAGAACCTCTTCTTTGTAGGGATATCCGTTCCTGTCGAACCTGTATCTATACGACTGGATGTTTTTGAAATCGAAAACGTTGCTTACTTCGACGAATGAGACGACGTTTGTATTCCAGAGGGCGAACTCTCTGCTCAATCGTACGTCCACGCGTTCATAAGCAGGCAGATGATCGGAGTTTTTCTCTCCCGCCTTCCATTCCCAGGATCGTTTTGTGGAATTGTACTGAGAAGAATACGGCGTGAACGCGAATCCGCTTCCATACACGGCGCGAAGGTTGGTGCTCCATCCCTTCCCCCAATCAAGGTCGGCAACGATGGAAAGCGTGTGCCGTTGGTCTGTGTACCTCGGATATGATCCGATTCGGTCGTTGTGGAGATCCTCCTTCGCAAAGAGCAAACCGTAGCTGATCCAACCGTAGAACCCCTGCGTGTTGAGGACGGCGTAGAAATCGGCTCCTGTTACAGAGCCGGAAGCGTCGTTCTTTCGAGAGTAACTGATCCGTCCATCGCTCGAGCGGGTTGACGAGATGAGGTTGCCGTAGTTCTTGAGATACACCTCTGCTTTGACCGTCAGCGAATTGTTCGTGAGAGGATTCAGGAGGACGGTGTGTTCAGCGCCGAGGATGTAGTGAACGGCGCGCTGGGACTGTGTGTTGGTGTCCGAAGCGAATGAGTAAGCAAGCTGGCGATAGATGGGGGATTGATAGTAGAGGCCCCAGGCCGCACGCAGCGTGGTGCCGACGGTCGTTTTAAACGAGGCGCTGAGGCGGGGGCTCAGCGTGAGGTCTCGGTTAAAACCGAAGTAGTCCAGCCTGCCACCGGCGTTGAAGATGATGGCATCGCCAAGCTGCACGATGTTCTCGGCGTATGCGGCAAGCTTGAACGAGCGGGCTTCGATGGACTCGTTTGCGGCATCGATGGCGTTTTCAATAAGTCGTGTGTTCGTCGTGTCCGGGAACCGATCCATGTTTTGGCTGATGTCGCGAATCCTGCGGTCGATCAAATGCTGACTGTAAAGGATGTTTTGATATGCCGCGCCGGTCCGGATCTCGAAAAACGGGGTGATCTGAACGTCGAGAGATCCTGAAGTCTCAAGCGTCTTGATCCGGAGATTGTTGTCCCGCAACCTCTCACTTGTGGATCGATAAAAGTAGTTCTGATTGGAGGTGATGGTGTTCGAATAACTCCCCAGATTGTAGCTGTATTCTTCTTCTGACTGATCGTAATAAGAGATTTCCAATTTGGAGAAGGCCGTGCTGGAGAGAAAGTTTGTGCTCTGAATATCGAAGAGGTTGCTGAAGTACGTCGCCCGGTCTTCATCGAACTCCTGGGAACCCTCGCGGAACGTAGCGGGTTGACCTTTGTAGGTTCCGCTTCCCACAAATGGGCCACGGGCTTCGGCATAGGGATCGTTTGTGTAGTGATCGCCCGCGTGGATGAACTCGAACAAAAGCTTGTTGCGAGACGACAGGGAGTAGGCAACGACTCCCTGCACGTCGTAAAATGACGGATGCACCCGTGGATCGACGTCGAGAAACGACATGATGTACTCCAGATAGCTCTTGCGGGCTCCGATAATGAATGAACCCTCCTCTCCGATGGGACCCTCCAAGAATCCGCTAACGTCTGTCATGCTGATCGAAGCCGTTCCGGCATAGTGCTCCTTGCTCCCTTCGCGGTATTCTATGTTCAGCACGGAACTCATCCGGTCGCCGTAGCGAGCGCTGAATCCTCCGGTGATTATATCGACCTTCTTCATCAGATCGACGTGGAATATTCCGATGCTGGCGTTTGGTGCCTCTTTTATGTGGAACGGCTCGTAGACCTGCGCGCCGTTTACCAGTACGAGGTTTTCATCGTAGTTTCCGCCGCGAACATTGAACTTCGCGCTGAACTCGTTGTCTGCCGCCACTCCCGGCAAGGCGTGAACGGATCGAAGCACATCAGGGATGACGCTGGTGATCTCGGTGATGCGTTTGCTTTGAAGGGAGAGGGCGCTCACCTCTGCCAGCTCTGCCCGAGTCGCAGAGGTCGAATAGACGGTCACTTCTTGAAGGAGGAGGTCGGTCGGAAAGAGGCGAATCGAGAGAGCGATGTTCGCGGTCCGAAGAGAAACGTGCACAACTTCGGTCTTGTAGCCGATAAAACTCACCAGCAACTCATAGTCGCCGCTTGGAAGCGCGAGAGTAAACTTTCCCTCATCGTTTGTAACCGTGCCCGTGGTCGTACTTCGGACGAAAATATTGGCGAGAGGAAGGGGCTCGTTTGTTGAGCCGTCGCGGACGGCTCCCGAAAGTGTTAGAGGCTGGGCCTCTAACAAAGAGCAGATAGCTCCCAAGAAAAGCAGACAGGTGATTGCGTGCGTCCGAGTCGTTGCCAACGGTGCGCGAACTCCCTCAGGTTGATTCAAATGCGCCAGCGTGAGAACTGGTTTTGCTACGGAGATTTGGTACCGAAGTTTCCACTGAGAATCAAAGGGTCCATCCAGATCAAACGGTCTGTTCTCAAAGGCAACGTTGCGAAAATACTCACCGAGAGGACAAGATGCAACTAAAGAAGGTCGGGAAGGTTGACAAAGAAGTGGGAAATATGAAGATTAGACCACGGCATCGTCTAGGGAAGAAAGGAGCAGACGAACAAATCCATGTGCTACAATAAATCAACAATCGAGAAACTCGGGGATCTCAGACTGCAATCCGAGCTCTTCAAGAATCTGAGAGGCAAGGAAGCATTTGACGGCATCCCGCAGTACAACGCGCTCCGTCTGCAGAAACTCCCGGTCATCGCCACCCGGGAAGGGGAAATACGAGCGTTCAAAGCTCTCTGGTGGTTGATCCCTCATTGGTCAAAGACGGGCAAGCCGGAGGTGACTGCCTTCAATGCCCGGGCCGAGTCGGTTGCAGGCAGCAGGCTCTTCGCCCCGTACTTGAAGACCAATCGATGTTTGGTGCCCGTCAGCGCTTTCTTCGAGTACTCCTCGCGGGAGATTGTGAGGATCGAACAAAGTGGAAAGGTGAAGTCCGTCAAACAACCGTACTGCATTCGGATGAAGGATGAACAGCCGTTTATGCTGGCGGGAATCTACTCGGTGTGGATCAATAAGCAGACGGGAGAGGAATTGCCGACGTATGCCGTCATCACGACGACACCGAATTCAGTCCTGGAGCCGATTCACAACCGCATGCCGGTCATTCTGGAGGAGAAGAATTTTGAGCGGTGGCTCGATCCTGGCTTTGGAGATTCAGGTGCGCTGAAGAACTTGCTCATGCCCTACCCGGCAACGAAGATGAAAGCATATCCCGTTTCTGCCGCTTATCTCTACGATCGAAATCATAACGATAGGAAGTGCTGGGAGCCGCAGACCACCTAACCGCACTGCTGACTTCGAAGAGAACGATCTCGGGAGACGACGGCTACCGGAAGTTGTGGCGAGGCTCTCACTGACTTCTACCCACGCTCGGCGTCCCCGGCAGGGAGTTTTTCAATCAAGCCGAGAATCTCGTCCGGTGTGGCCGTCCCAGTCTGTTTCAGCTTCTGAACGGTAACTGCCGCGGCAAACGTTGCCAACACTCCTGCCTCTCTCAACGGGGCTCCAGCCGCAAGTGCGCATGCCAGCGTGGCTGACGTGGTATCGCCCGCCCCCACGGGATCAATCGGAGGGATCGCCGCGATGGCCGGGATCTCAGAAGGAACGTTCCCATCGAACAAGAAGATCCCCAGCGATCCTCTGGTGATAAAAACCGGTTTCTGAAACCTGCCATAAAGCAATTCGCCGAACAGCCTCAAGTCGGAGAGGGGCACTGATTCTTTTCGTATCGCACTCGATCCGAAGATGCGTGCCGCCTCCACTGCATTCACCTTGGGGATCATCTGCTGAAAGGCGAGTATACGATCTCGGGCATCGAGAAGAAAGATCTTCGAAGGATATTCGCGGCTGAGCCGATTGAGGGCTTCCACGACATCAGGAGCGTAGATGCCGTGCCGGAGTTGTTGGTTGATGATAAGTGCGTCAAGCAGGGGAATGGCACCTTGCACGGCATCGATGAGCGTTCGCTGAAAGTGCGCGGACATTGAATTGAAGCGCCCGAAGTCGATTCGGTTTTGTTCATCCTTGGCCAGGTACGGTTTCGCGTAGACGGGCGTTTCCCATTCCGAATCTGTTTTGACCATGCCGTCCGTCTCAACGCGTGCATCATGCAGTAGCTTGACCATTTCCCGACCGTACAAATCGTCGCCATAACCCCCGAATGCAAGCACCCTTCCTGCCCCAAGCGCTGCAACATTGCCGGCCACATTGCCGGCCCCCCCGAGGGTGTATCGCTGCTTTGTTACGGCAAGTGTCGGTTTCCCGGTTTCAATCGAGAGCTCGGGAGGATTCACATCGAGCTCCCAGTACGCATCGACACAAAAGTCGCCGACGACGCCGATGGACTTCTCGGCAACAGCCGCGAGGATTTCCTGAATTCTTGATGGCGTCATGAGTTTAGACTCAGTTCCTTAGTTCTTCCACAGTTACACCAGCCCGAACAGTTCTTCGGCAGTTGCACGAACCCCGTTCTTCGACAGTTGGACTGTCGAAGAAGGGGGTTGGACAGTCGAAGAAGACCTTGCNNTCCACCGTGAGCACTCGAATAACCGAGTGATCATTCAAGATGTAGTTACGTGCACTCGAATAGACCCAATGCTCCGGCTGATGCACGAATCCCTTGCGGACTGGATTTTCATGAATGTAGTTCAGTTTTTGCTCAAAGAACGGCATTGAGTAGACGATTTCCGCATGGCTCCCGCTTTGCCAGATCTTGAAGTCGTTCCCCTTTCCGTCTCTCAAAGCGGCTTGTCGAAAGTATCTGAGCAGTTTCTTGTTGCTTTTCGACGTAAGCAATTCGGATACAGTTTTCGACGTAAATCGCTTGAAGTCACGCAGGATATCCTGGAGATTTCCATTCTGCGCCGATAGAATTGTGTGGACATGATTCGGCATGATGACATATCCGTGAACGCGAAGGCCTTTATTGACCTGGCAATACTTGAGCGAGTCAATGATGACATTGAAGGAGTCATATGAAGCAAACACATGCTGCCAGCCCACAATAGTGTCCGTGCAGAAGTACATCTCGCTATCTTTGCCAATAGTGTAGGGCTTCATCATTATCTCATGAAGAAGGATTCGAGAGCAATGTTCGATCTGTTTCGGTTGTGCTGAACAACCTGCGGTGTGGGAGTGCAACTCCCACATGGTCCGTGTCCGGCAGTGCAACTGCCGGACAGCGTACTGGTCAGTGCAACTGCCGGACAGCGTACGTGGTCAGTGCAACTGCCGGACAGCCTGACTCGCTCTTCGACAGTTGGACTGTCGAAGAATACCGGCCGCGGTGCACTCACAACAGTCCCTTCAGCTTCTCATATCCTGACCGGCTGACCTGCAGCTTGGTCCCGTCTTTGAGAATCGCCACCCGACTATCCTTAGCATAGAGCTCAATGCGTGCGAGTCGATCCACATTCAGAATGTATGATCGATGAATTCGCACAAACCGCTTCGCGTCGAGGGCCGACTCCAACTCGGAAAGCCGTTGCTGCTTGAGATGCGTCCTCCCCTCAGTCTTGATTGCGACATAATCATCCTGTGCTTCAACATAATCGACTTTTTCCACAGGGACAACGTGGACTTTCGAGCCATCGCGCACGAGGAGACGTTCCAGCGGCAGTTCCCTTGCCCGCGCAGCTTCAACCACCGAGCGAAGCGGGATTGGCTTGCCACCGGGGATTCTTTCCTTTGCGAGCCTCAGCGCGTCTTCAAAGCGCTCTTGCGTAAACGGCTTGAGAAGGTAGTCGACGGCATGCACTTCGAAAGCCTTCAGCGCGTATTGATCGTATGCCGTGACGAAAATAACGGCGCGGTCACCCTCAACCAATTCCAAGACTTCGAAACCGCTCAGTTTCGGCATTTGAATATCGAGAAAAAGCAGATTGGGCTTGAGTTCCGTGATGGCCTTCACCGCTTCGAAACCGTTGCCGCATTCGGCAATGATCTCGACTTCAGGGTGTGTGGTAAGATGTTCGCGGACGATGCTACGTGCGAGCGCCTCATCATCGACGATGATGGCGCGAACCCTCGTTGATCGCTGATCTGGTTTCATTCGGTCTTGACGCTAGCAGGGAGAGAGAGATCTAGTTCGAAGGACGATTCGGTAAGTGTCGTTTCCAGACGGGCTTCGGACCCATACAACGTACGGAGGCGCTTTCGGGAGTTGTCCAGGCCCAGACCGTTTCCTCGGCTCTTCGGTCGATCAGGATCGATCGGGTTCTCAATGTGGATATTGAGACGACTCCCCCGATTCTCAGCCGAGAGAAAAATGGTACCACCCTCGATCAAGTGCGCAATCCCATGACTGATTGCATTCTCAACCAATGGCTGAAGCAGCAGCGGAGGGACGAGGCAATTGGCTGAGGGAACGTCAACCAGTTGCCGGATTTGAAGTCGCTGGCCGAAGCGTACCTGTTCAATCTCAAAGAAGTGTTGGATCAGCGACAATTCCTCTTGAAGAGTGATCTGCTCCCGGGCGCCAAACCTCAGGCTCTTTCGAAGAAAATCGGAAAGCAGGAGCGTCATCCTTCTTGCCGCTTCGGGATTCTGAAGGGTGAGGGCGCTGATCGAATTCAGGCTGTTGAAAAGGAAATGCGGATCGATCTGAGCGCGCAGCGCCTTCAGCTCCGCTTCCTGCGCATGAAGCTTGAGCTCCAAAGACCGGCGTTCCGCTTCGCGTGAAGCTTCGAACGTCGTTATGAGATAATGAACGGCAACGGAAAGAAAGTATAAGATAACGCCGATTCCAAACAGCAGTCGAGCTTCCCCGACGGACCGGGCTCTCGCTGTTTCGAAGATTGCAAGCTGGCTGAGGAGCAATGTCCATCCCTGTGCAAGGAGAATCCAGATGGAGCTTGAGATCGACGCGGCAATGGCATACAGGAGTAGGAGCTTCTGAATGTCGGTCTTCTGAAATGGAAACGCCCGGCAAAGATACCAGGCGGAGAGGCAAACGTTCNNCGCGAAGACGAGAGCCAGAAGCCAATCGACTTCTCCCGGAAGCGCAACCAACGCGGTCAGCAGCAAGCCGATGATAAGCCACGCGGCGAGATAGATGACGAGACGTTCACGTCTTACGAAGAATGGATGCATGGTGGTTTCTCGATCTGAGCTCTTCGAACGCAGAGTCGCTGCCGGACGACGTTGTGCCCGGCAAACGGCTCAGTTTCGAATCTCGACTCCCACCATCACAACGTACCCCTTCACGATGAGTTTCTTGTTCCCCTCCTTCGGCTGAACCGTCTTCTCCTCAATCCCTCCGAGAATCGGCATGGCCTGCACCTCGACCGACCAATCCTGAGGGACCTTCATTTCAATTCCCCCCCAGAAGGCAAACACGTCCAACACGGCCACTCCGCTCTGGATGGAGGCGCCGCGCAGGTCGAGCTCGCAGCCCCCCATAATCGTCGTGATCTCGCCGCCGCGAAAGTCTTGAGAAGTCGTCGAGCGTTCGACGCCGCTCATGACCACGAAGTCGCTGATGATCAAGTGTTGAGCCTCCTTGGCGCCACTGCTACGGCCCGAGAGACTTCTCTGCCGTTCAACCGCACGCCACAGAATGGCGCCGCCAAGCATGATTAAGAAGATCGGCCACAGATCCCACGGGTTGAAGAACACGATATCAAGTTTCTTCATCAAGAGAAGAGAGCCGACGACGAACACGACAAATCCCCACACTTTTCCAGGAACCCCTGCCGGCTGAGCCATCTTGAAGATTCCATAGATCACAAGAAGCACCGGCCAGAAGCGGGTGTAATCCCGCGCATCGAGAATATCGAGGTTATCAAGCGTGAACAGTATGCCGAGAGTAATGACCACGAGCCCCAAGACCAGTTGGGGCGTAATCCGAAATGACGATTTAGTGTCCATAGGAGTTCTCCTGTACGATCTTGTGCCGTGGCGAAGAGGTCAAGGTCTTCCACATCATTCCGACGCCCCAGGCAATGAGGATCATCGGCCACGTGTCTCTGAACGACAAGCCCCAGATATGATTGAGCGAGACAAAGAGCCAGAGGCCAAGGAAAATGAGCCAGATCCCTTTTCCGATCCCTTGCAGCGTGGTGCATTGAATGATCTTGTTGATGCCGATGAACAACAGGATGAAGGGCCAGTACTGCCAGAATGGCCCGACGTCAACGAAGTCGAGGTTGTTGAGGAGCAACAACACGCCAACCAGCAAGACGATGATGCCGAAGACAACCTGCGAATTGAAGCGCAACGATTCGATCCATTCCATAAGAAGCCTCCTTGAGTAGTGAACCTGCCCAAAGATACAGGAGAAGCCTCCGTTTGTTGCGGTGTTTTCGGCAAGTGGAGGTGGCCTGTCGGTAGACGGAGGCGGAGATGACGGGGCCGCTGAGTCACTTGTGTTGCCGGTGTGAAAGACACGAGGCAAGCGAATCGAGACACCCCGGTGATCGTACGCTTCGTACTGAAACTCTGGACCGGCGGCAGATATTCTCATTCGATGAGTCTGGAACTCAACGATCACGGCAGCCGGTCGAGATCGCTTTCCATATCGATATCGACAGCACCGTCCGGAAACGGAACCGTAACAACATCCCTCGCGTGCCGTTGAATGATTTGCTTCGCGCCCTTGTCGCCGGAGAGGACAAGGAACTCCTGAAAGAAGCGACGAGAAAACAAGGCCGGCACGCCAACCGTGCTTGCGTACTCACAAGCCACGATCGGATATCCGGAAGACCGATAAGTCGAAATGATTGTATCAAGAAGGATGGTCGTAGTCAACGGCTGGTCGCACAGGAGGATGAGAGCAGCGTGAGTCATGGCCGGAAGCGCTTTGATGCCGGCTTGCAGCGACGAGCTCATTCCTGCTTGCCAATCCTTGTTCTCGACAATGTAAACTCTGGGGTCGTCCAACTCCGATTTCAATTCCTGGAGATGGGCTCCGAGGACCACATAAGTCGAATCGGCTTTCGAAGCAAGAGCGATTTCGACCATGTGTGCAAGAAGGGACTTGCCTTTGTACCGTAGCAACTGCTTCGGCCTGCCGAGTCGGGAAGATTCCCCTGCGGCGAGCAACACGATGGCAATTGGGGATTGTTGATCCATCTTGACATCAACGAGTTGAGCGTGGGTGCGCAGACTGCTCAAGCGTTTGGGACTTCCATCGGCCGACGAATCCTCGCAAGCCTTTGAATCAGTGCGAAGAGAGCTGTTCCCCTACTTTCCTATTTCTTCATCCTGTCCAGAATCTTCTCCATCTCGTCTATCACCCTGTTCATTTTCTTCATCGTCAGTTCGAAGGGGAGAGAGGTCGTCATGTCGACGCCGGCTTTCTTCAAGAGGTTGATCGGGTAGTCGGAGCCACCCGATGAAAGAAACTCGACGAACCGCCGTGTGGAGGCTTTGTCGCCGGCGAGCACCTGCTCAGAAAGTGCAGCCGACGCCGTGAACGATGTCGCATACTGGTAGACGTAGAAGTTATAGTAGAAGTGGGGGATGTACGACCATTCCGACTTGATCTCATCGTCGACGACGCAGACACCTTTGTCGTGACCGTAGTATTTCTTCGTGATCTCTTCGTAGATCTGTCCGAACGTGTCGCCCGTAAGAGCCTCGCCGTTCTCCGCCATCTGGTGAATGCGCAGCTCGAATTCCGCGAACTGTGTCTGCCGGAACACCGTTCCTTTGATTCCTTCCAGATAGCTGCCGAGAAGGGAGAGTTTTACGTCGTCATCCTTGATCTGCTTGAGCATGTAATCGATCAACAATGCTTCGTTGAACGTCGAGGCCACTTCGGCGACGAAGATGGAGTAGTTTGACGTTGCGTAGGGTTGCGTGGTGTTCGAATAGTGGCTGTGCATCGTGTGGCCAAGCTCGTGTGTCAGCGTGCTCATGTCGTCGTACTTGCCGTTGTAGTTCATGAGCATGTACGGATGGACGTCATACGCCCCGCCATTGGAGTAAGCGCCGGATCGCTTCCCTTCCGTTGGATACATGTCGATCCATCGCTCCGTGAACGCCTTCTTCGAGACCGAGACATACTCGTTGCCAAGCGGCGCGAGGGAGGCGACGATGTGTTTCTCCGCCTCCTCGACGGCATATTTCAGCTCGACGCCCTTGACGAGCGGTGCATACAGGTCGTAGTAATGAAGCTCATCCAGTCCCATCATCCTCTTGCGAAGGCTCAGGTACCGATGAAACGTGGAGAGATTGGCGTTCACATTCTCAACGAGTTTCTTGTACACCTCGACGGGAATATTATTCCCGTCCAAAGCTCCTTCGAGGCAAGAGTTGTACTTGCGTGCCTTCATGTAGAACATGTTCTTCTTCACTTCGGCGAACAACTGGGTGCCATACGTCCGGCGGTAGTCATGGAGTCTCCCAAAAAAAGCGGCAAAGACCCTCTTCCGATCTTCCCGATTTGCGACAGTGCGATACCGCGAGAAGGTCGCCTTGTCGAGCTTCACGCTCTTCCCCTCACTCAGCGTCACTTCCGCGTACGGGAATTCTGCATCTGAGAAGATGCCGTAGATGCTCTGAGCAGCGTCGGACATCAGTCCAGCGTCCGCGATGATCTTCTCCTCCCCCGCTGTTCCCGTGTGCGCCTGACGGCGAAGAATATCGAAGAGGTATTGACGATAGATCCCCAGCTTCTTCTCCTGCGAGAGGAACGACTCGACCGTTGCTTTGTCCATCTTGAGAATCTCCGGCTCCATGAACGACGCCTTTGCAGCGAAGTCCGAGCCGATGGTGCTCATCTCTTGCTGCATACCGAGGTGCTTCGTTTCGCGCGTGTCTTGGTCAGAGCTCATACTGGCGTACACATAGAGGCGATTGAATTCCTTGGTCAAGTTGCTGGAGAGCTCGAGACAGTCCAGCAGTTGCCCGCCGGACCTGGCAAGTGTTCCCTTGAATTTCTCGATGTCGGGCAACTGTCTGACCAGTTTCTCCTTTGCACTCTTCCACGCATCATCAGAAGGGTAGATGTGGGTCAGGTCCCATTTGAATTGATCCGGAATTTTGCCTCGGTCGCGTTCTTGTGCGAAATCTGAATTCGCCGCGACAAGTGAAATACCCACGACAGACATCGCTACTTTGGCAAATGGATGCATCGGGTCGCCTTTCGTTTTGATCATACGATTTGCTAATGCTGTGGAAAAGTTTCGAGGATGAAGACGGCAGCGGAGATAGAATGCGCGCGTCGGATTTCGTCAACGTGGGGACTAATGTACGGTTTGCAGTCAGAAACGGCAAGGCATTTTCTGAGCGGCCAAAGCGGAGATGAAGTGCTACAACTGAGGTGCGTGAATTGGTCCGGGCGTATCGCGCAGGAAACCTCCACCTCGATTCGTGAGGACGGCCTGAATCTCGGCGAGTATGGAAAGGGCGATTTGTTCAGGCGATTCAGCCCCAATGTCGATGCCGGCAGGATTATGCAGGCGCTCGAGCTGGTCGCTCGAAGGTGTTAGCCCGCTCTCGCGGATTTTCTGCAGCAGCAGCTCGGTTCTCTTCTTCGGACCGAGAAGGCCAAGGTATGTGGGGCGAACTGGAAGGAGAGCGCGCAGGAGCTGAAAGTCATGAGAGAAATTGTGCGTCATGATCATCACGACGGAGTCCGAGGTGAACGACAGCTTGTCGGCAATCTCTTCGGGGCGTGCAAGAACCAGGGCATCGGCAGTGGGAAAGCGCTCGCGAGTGGCAAGGGCCGGCTTGTGATCGACGATCGTCACCCTCCATCCGAGTTCCTTGGCGAGGCGCGCAACCGGTATCGCATCCGTACCGGCGCCGAACACGACGACGTGTACGGGTGGCTGAATGACCTCGACAAACGCTTCCACGACTCCCTCCAGGAAGCGATACTCCTTGACGGCGGAATGTGCTGTGCGCAGAGCGTTCCGGCAATCCTCGGCGAGAGCGGCCGAAAGAACGGGATTCCTCACATCCTCACTGATCGACCCGTTATCAAACATCATCAAGCGGGTTCCGATCCTGGCTTTGAACTCGCCGTCGACTCGAAAGACCGAGGCCATGGCTCCCCGGCGCCGCTGCTGAAAGCACGTGCGAACGAACTCGAATGTCGCGGATCTTTCCCTCTCCACCGGCTCGAGAAGCAGAGTGATGACACCATTGCAGCCTTGATTCAACCCCCAGACATCATCTTCGGCAACCATGTCGTACACCACCATCTGAGGCTCGCCCGAGAGAACCGACTTCTTCGCCTTCTCGAACACATCCGCTTCAAGGCAACCCCCACTGATGGAGCCGACCGTTGTCCCACTCTCAGACATGAGCATGCGCGCCCCCGGACGCCGATACGTCGAGCCGCGTACTTTCACAACCGTGGCAAGCATCAGCCTCGCTCCGGAATTCCTCTGAGCGTCATAGGTATCGAGTATGGACTGGAGCTCATTCATCTCGACATCGTATCTTCTTCGAGAACCTTAGAGAAGCAGTCCCTCCTCAATGAGGAGAGGGACCCTGAATCAACATCATTTCCATATGGCGAAGACGGCGCCGCTGACGACAAACGATACCAGGTTGTAGCCCGAGTCGATTGCCCAGAGTGTCACAGGCTTCCCCACAAAGTTTACCTGATTGTTGTAGGTTGTCGCTCCCGTAAAACCAACCCAACAGACGAACCCTACCATCGCGCCGTCGATGAGCGTCGAGACCCCGGAGAATTGGACGACATTGGCCAGGACGTAGCACGAAATCAGTCCGGAGAGAAACCCGATCACGTACATAGTCGGGCTGCCTCCCTTCTTCATCTGTTCTTCGGTCAGCCCGACGAGAGCAACCCATCGTTTGGCAAACAGCACCGGTGAATACCACAATCCGCCCAGCAGAAATGTGACGACAGCACAGACGAGAACTGCGACGTAGTTCACCTGNNAGCGACAAACATCACCACCTGTGGCGTACAAACACTCGAACAGTCCCTGATGTGATCTACAAGTAAGCGACTACTTTTTCTCCGGATAGAGCACGATCTTCACCGTGTTCTTGGCGTTGAAGTATTTCTTTGCTGCCAGCTGTACCGCTTTGCCGGTCAGGCCATTGACCATCGTAGCGAATTTCAGGACCTCCTCAGGATTCTCGCCATTGGCGTAGTACGTTCTGAAGGTGGAAAGCCAGAAGCGGTTTTCCTTCAGGCTGGTCTCGCGCTCCCGGAGTTGTATTTCCTTCACCTTCTCGATGTAAAGACCCGCCGGCTCTTTCATCGTGAGGCTATCGATCTGTTGATGAACGGCGGTGACGAGCTCATCCACGCGCTCGGGCGAGCATCCGAAGCCGATGTTGATGCTGTATTCTTTACGAGGATACAAAGAAGGAGAGCCGTTGATTTGGACTCCGTAAACGCCCCCTTTGTCTTCGCGTAGCACTTCGCGCAATTTGATTCGAAGCACTTCCATCATAGCCTGGAAATCGTACCGGTTCCGGGAGGTCCATTCAAACCCTCCTGTGAACGTGATGTTCACCTGGCTCTTGGGCTCGATGCCTCTCATCACTTTCTTGCTGATGACGCCTTTCGGCGGTTTCATACCGACATCGCGCCACGATTCCTTTCGCTGACTCGACGGCAGGCTCGCGAGATACTGTTCGACGAGCGGTTTGATCTTCTCGACCTGAAAGGCGCCGACAAAAAAGAAGATGAAATCACTTGCGTCGGCAAATCGGTCTTTGTAGAAGGCAAATGCTTTATCGAGGTTGATCTCGTCCAGAAGTTGCATGGTGATCGGTCGTGCCCGATGGTGGTAGTTGGCCATCGTCACCTGGAGTGTGTCGAAGAACGCGCCTTCCGGGCTCGCGCCCCGGTTTTGAATGAAGGCCTGCTGCCGCGTCAGGAACGAGGAAAATGCCGTCGTATCTTTGCGCGGAGCCGTAAAGTGGAGATGCACGAGCTGGAAGAGCGTTTCGAAATCCTGCGGCGAGGCGTTTCCCGAGAAGCCCTCGGAAAGTTCGCTGATGCCCGGAAAGACACGGACGACCTTGCCGGTTAACATTTTCTGCAATGAAATCGCGTCGAACTCGCCGACACCGCTTTGACTTGCGATGGCCGAAGCCCAGCTCGACGAGATATAGTCGTTGTCCGGCGAAAGCGACGTGCCTCCCTTGCTGTATGCGGAGAAGAGAATCTCATCATTCTTGAAATCCGTCGGTTTCAGAATGACGATCGCTCCGTTCGAGAGTTTCCACTCTGTCACCCCGAGCGATGCGATGGTTCGCGCACCGGCGACGGTTCCCGGCTTCGGGAGCTTGGCGACGAGCGGACTCGCACTCACTTTGTCTACATACGCCTCGGTTGGCTTCGTGCTTGCTCCGTTCAACACCGCCAGGACCTCTGCGTCCGTGGGGACCTTCACGGTTTCCTTCTTGGGTGCGGAGACGATGGCAATCCGATTGCCCTGAGTGAGACGCACGGAGGCCAGGGCATTGACCTCGTCGAGGGT
>DMMN01000110.1 GCA_003453835.1 Bacteroidota bacterium
TTTCCATCGTCACCGCGCCGACGTATTCGATGCGCGCGCTGCTCTGCTTGGTCGTGGGTTTCATGAGAACGACTTTAGGGTGTTCGATTTCCCCCAGAGCGTTTAGCGAGCCGTAGCAAAGCTCGACGGCGATATCGGCCGGTTTCAGTTCGCCGAGCTCGAGCCAGGCGTGCACCGCCATCGAATCACCGACTCTCAGGTGATCCTGCTTGTCGGCGGTAACTTCTGTGATCCTCATCCTTCCCCAGCCATTGCGCAAATGCGTCTTCCAGGCGGCCAACCGTTTGGCACGGCGAAGCTGTTCTGCGCTCATCGTCCGGTAGCGATCGAGCGCGGTGAGATACATTTTCTCGGTGTAGTCGCGCACCATCCGGTTAGTGTTGAATTCGGGACCGATGGANNTGGAACGCATTGACGATTTCATCTTGCTGATCCATGCTCGCGGAAGATCGTCTGCGCCACGCGTGTAGAACAACGGAACAATGTCCTTCTCCAGGAGGTCATACAGGGCGTTCGATTCAACTTCATCCTGCAGCTTGTCGTCTACATATTCCTCGCCCCGGCCGACTGCCCATCCGGTGTTGGCGCTGTACGCTTCATCCCACCATCCATCCAGGATGCTGAGATTCAGCGCGCCGTTGAGCGCGGCCTTCATCCNNCCACCAGCCGTCGAGCACGCTGAAGCTCGGCACGCCGTTGAGCGCGGCCTTCATCCCGCTTGTTCCGCTTGCCTCCAACGGCCTGCGCGGGGTATTGAGCCAGATATCGACACCTTGGACCATATATCGCGCCACCACCATGTCGTAGTCTTCAAGAAACACCATGCGCCGGCGGATGTTGGTCTGTCGCTCGAAGTGGATGATTTCGCGGATCAGTTCCTTCCCGGGATTGTCATGAGGGTGAGCCTTGCCGGCAAAGATGATCTGCACGGGTCTCTCTTTGTCGGCCAGAATATTCGCCAGCCGGTCGGCATCGCGCAGCAGGAGTGATGCACGTTTGTATGTTGCAAAGCGTCTCCCGAAGCCGATCGTCAACGCTTCGGAGTTCAGCACTTCGGACGCTTGAGCGACTTCGGATGGAGGGGCGCCGCGCGATTCCAGCTGCATCGCAAGCCGTCCTCGAGCGAGGGGGGGGAGCCGCTCTCTTCTTCGCTCGTGCGTTCGCCACAGCTCTTCGTCCGGAATGTGATGAACGCGGCTCCAGATGGCAAACTCCGATCCGTCGCTTCGCCATTGCGGGCCAAGATAGCGATCGTACAATCCGGCCATCTCCCTGCTGATCCATGATGGTCCGTGGACGCCGTTCGTGATCGAAGAGATCGGGATGTTGCCGACCGGGATGCCGGGCCAAACGTTTTGCCACATCTTCCGCGAAACGTGACCGTGCAGTTTGCTCACGCCGTTTGTATTGCCGGCCATGCGGAGGGCAAGCACCGTCATGCAATACGCTTCCTGATCATTGTCCGGGTTTTGTCGTCCAAGTCCCAAGAAGTCTTTTTGATTCAATCCCAACTCCCCAAGATAACCGCCGAAATACTTCATCATCAGGTCATGGGAGAAGAAATCGTTTCCTGCCGGCACGGGCGTGTGCGTCGTGAAGGCGACGCCCGCGCTTGCCGCTTCCCGCGCTTCAGCGAAGGAAATCTTCAGTTCCTGCATCAAGGTGCGACACCTCTCGAGACTCAGGAACGCCGAGTGACCTTCGTTCAGATGATACACCGTCGGGTGGATACCCAATGCGTTCAGAGCGCGGTAGCCGCCGATGCCCAGGAGGATCTCTTGCTGGATTCGCATCTCGCGGTCGCCGCCGTACAGTTGATCGGTGATGTTCTGGTCAGGTGCGGAATTCTGCGGAGTGTTTGTATCGAGAAGGTAAAAGGGAACGCGTCCAACGTCGACTCGCCAAATTTGTGCAACCACCGTTCGATTGGGGAAATCGAGCGAGATGGTGAGGGGAATTCCTTTTGCGTCGCGCTCGAGCCTAATGGGAAGCGTGTAAAAATCATTTTCCGGGTAGCGCTCTTGTTGCCAGCCATCGGCGTTCAGATACTGACGGAAGTATCCTTGCTGATACAAGAGTCCGACTCCGACCAACGGAAGGCCGAGGTCACTTGCAGACTTCAGGTGATCGCCGGAGAGGATGCCCAATCCGCCGGAATAATTCTGAAGACATTCCGTCAGACCGAACTCGGCGGAGAAGTACGCGATTTGATTCCTTTCGATGCCCGGATACGTCTTCTTGAACCAGGTGGAGCTTGAGTCGAGGTACTCTTTGAAGCGCTTGTATGCACGATCGACTTGCGCCAGATAGGAATCGTCCCGCGAGGAGGTGTTGAGGCGATCCTGCCGGACCAGTCCGAGCAACTGCACGGGGTTGTGATTGGTGAGCTCCCAGAGATCGGGATCAAGCCGGATGAAGATCTCCATCAGCTCATGATCCCATACCCACACCAGGTTGTATGCCATTTCGTGGAGGCATTCAAGCTCCTTCGGGAGTGTGGGGGCAACCGTATACGTGGCAATCGGGCGAGTCATAGCGATCTTCCTTCTGGATATTCGGTCTGGACGCGGGGATTGGAGGGATTGAGACGAGGACGACCCAGCAGCGACGCTACGACAACGGTGTACCTCATGGGAAAAGATCCTTCGCGACGAAAGGGAATACCTCATCCGATGAGAATTCAGCGGTAAGGATAAGGAAGAATCGGGAGAAAAACCAGACAAGGACCCGACGAGTGACCTGCCTCAAGAGAGTCAGTCTGAGCCGCGCAGTTCGAAGTACGGTCTTCAGGGCGGTTGTAAGTATGAAATGCTGAGGGTCGATGCCGTTCGCCCAACAGTTATTTCTGCGCCGGTGACTCCGTCGTATCGGACGCCATGAGCTTCTCTCGTTGTTCGTCGGCCCAGTCACAGATCAGATCGACCTCGGCTTTGGAGAGCGCTGCACTGGAGTGCAAAAGGAGGTACTGTTTGAGCGGCATTTTTTCATCCGAAATCTCCTGGCAGATCTGGTCAAGTTTCGCCACTCGCTTGTTCGTGTTGTAGTCTCCCCACATCGAAAGGTTGAGATGCTTGCGACCTTCATGTACGTCGGCGGCAACCAGCCAGGAAGCCGGTGCAATGTAGCTGTAGAAGGGCCATCGGGTGTTATGAGAATGGCAATCGAAGCAGGACCGCTCGAACACCGTCCTGATCTCAGGAGGAGTGGTGACGACGGCAAACAACGTCTTTGTTTCGTCGACGGGCGGATTTGTCCGTTCCGGCTGGTAGACCTGCATGCCGAGGAAGATGACAAGGATCGCGATGACAACCCATTTGATGACCTTCCGCATAAACGTTCTCCGGTTGTGGTGAGTGAATTCCCCTCCCGCGGGGTCTAAAGATCGAAAATTGTTGGAACTTTCGCTAGAAGAAAAACAGTGCCTCGACAGGGCGACGATTCTGCCAACGATCTCTCAAGCGGAGAACTTTCCTTGAGCTTCTTTGTAGAAGGCGATCAGACCATTTGTGGATGAGTCATGAGTACTGATTCGTTCGCTGCTCGTCAATTCGGGAAGGATGGTCTTTGCAAGCTGCTTCCCAAGCTCGACGCCCCACTGGTCGAATGAATTGACGTTCCAGATCGCTCCTTGCACAAAAATTTTATGCTCGTACATGGCAATGAGCGAGCCGAGCATACGCGGCGTGAGTTTCCTGAAGACGATGGAGTTCGTCGGTCTATTGCCGGGGAATACTTTGTGGGGGAGGAGTTGGTCGAGTTCGGCGCCGCTGATTCCGGAAGCCTCAAGTTCAGCCTGAGCTGCTTCCTTCGTCTTTCCTCTCATCAGCGCTTCCGTTTGGGCGAAGAAGTTCGAGAGAAGGATCGCGTGATGTTCGCCGACGGCGTTATGAGTTTCCATCGGTGCGAGGAAGTCCGCCGGGATCAGCTTCGTCCCCTGGTGGAGGAGCTGGAAGAAAGCGTGCTGGCCGTTTGTACCGGGTTCGCCCCAGATGATCGGGCCGGTGGAATAGTCGACCGCCGAGCCGTCGCGGGCAACTTGTTTTCCGTTACTCTCCATGTCGCCTTGTTGGAGGTATGCAGGAAAGCGATGCATGTATTGATCGTAGGGGATAATCGCGTGCGTTTCTGCACCGAAGAAGTCGTTGTACCAAACACCAAGCAGCCCCAGGATCACAGGAATGTTCTTCTCGAACGGAGCGGTGCAGAAATGCCGGTCCATCTCGTAGGCTCCGGCGAGAAGCTCCTCGAAGTTGTCCATGCCGATGCTCAGGGCGATGGAGAGCCCGATAGCCGACCAGAGCGAATAGCGGCCGCCCACCCAATCCCAAAACTCGAACATATTCTTCGTATCGATCCCGAACGCTGCCACGGCCTTTGCGTTCGTCGAAACTGCGACAAAGTGTTTCGCGACGGCGGAAGGATCCTTTGTGTAATCGAGGAACCATTGCTTTGCGGAATTTGCATTCGTGATGGTTTCCTGTGTCGTGAACGTTTTGGATGAGATAATGAACAAGGTGGTCTCGGGATTCAGACGCTTGAGGGTCTCTGCGATATGCGTCCCGTCGATATTCGAGACGAAATGAACGTTAAGACGGGGGTGGGCGTACGGCTTGAGCGCCTCGGTGACCATGACCGGACCAAGGTCCGAGCCACCGATACCGATGTTGACAATATCGAGGATCTTCTTTCCGGTGTACCCCTTCCAAGCTCCGGAACGGACCGACTCGCTGAAAGACTTCATATGATCCAGTACTTTATTCACGCTCGGCATCACATCCTCTCCATCGACGATGATGGGGGAGTTTGAGCGATTACGGAGAGCGATATGCAGAACCGCTCTCTTTTCCGTTGAATTGATTCTGTCGCCATGGAACATCTTCTCGATCCAACCTCTGAGATCTCGCTGGTGAGCAAGATCGAAGAGAAGAAAAATCGTCTTTTGGTCAATCCGGTTCTTGGAGTAATCGAGCACGAGATCGTTCCAACGAATGGAGAACATGTCAAATCGATGTGGATCGTCGGAAAACATGTCGCGCATGTGTTTCGGTTTAATCTCTTCAAGATGTGCTCCAAGTGCTTTCCAGGCGGGAGATTCGGTCAAGGTGGACATCGCGGACTCCTTCGAAGTCTGTGAAGAGGAAGAAGAGTGGTCAGGAAATGATGAAGTGAATATAGACAATAAAACGAGGAAAGGGGAGGCAAGTTCTCCCCCCAGGGCTGTCGTCATCGTCGGGTTTTTCCGTTATCGTCTATCGATGGTTGCAATCGTAACTACGCGGCCATCGGAAGCGAGTCTTCTTACCCTCGGCAGCCACTCTCGCCTGCTATCGCCCGCGGTGTGAGAGTATTCAAGCACGTACAGGTCGTTGCCGGACACCACAACTCCAGTCGGTGACCACGGGCTTGACGACCGCAGTACGGCCGTGATCTTCTTGTCCGC
The DNA here is from genome assembly GCA_003453835.1 of Bacteroidota bacterium. GTDB lineage: Bacteria > Bacteroidota > Ignavibacteria > UBA10030 > UBA10030 > UBA10030. The sequence goes on from DMMN01000110.1 coordinate 5,441, forward strand.
CGTGATCTTCAGGACGCTCCCGCAACCAGTGGCGGCCACATAGACGGTTCCCTGGGCATCAACGTCAAGGCCGCGAAAGTATGGCCCGAGATTCGTACTAATCCCTGGCACCGAATCGCACTCGGATAACGTCACATTGTCGACAACGGTTGTGAGCTTCCCTTGCGGAGTGACTCTCCTGACTGCCCTGTTCTCAGTATAGTAAACCGATCCGTCCGGCGTGGCTGCTAGGCCATTCAACCAGCGGAGCGGTGGGTTGTCTCCGTTGACGGGCACCGTGTGGAGGACCGATGTAGGTCCGGATGGTGCGAGGCGAAAGATTTGAAGCTGTTCGCCGACGCGGAGCCACGGGTAATACAGGCTGCCGTCACGTCCGACGGTGATCGGAAAGTCACTCGCGAGAAGGAGGGTCGGGTCGGCACCAACGCGCGTAATGGTTGCGTCTTGGGACGAGAAGTACGGCAGCGTCGCTTTTGCCAATCGACCATCAATGTCAATCGCCATCCAGTGATACGCGGGACCAGAAAGACGCGTAAGCCTGCCATTCCGATCGATCTTCCATACGCCAGATCCGGTATCAACGAAATAGATGTTTCCTTGCCGATCCGCGACGATCCCGGATCCGGGATGAGCTAAGCTGCCAATCGGCGTTAAGAGAGATAGCAAAACAACGAAAAGGCACAGGTGAAAGCGACCATCCTTCATGTTAACCCCCAGCCCTATTTGGCATTCAGTTTGATGTTGCGGACACATCGGAGAATTCCGTCAACTCCCCTATGAATTCTCATGACGTTTGAGAAATCCCCTTCATTGGCTTGCGCACGATCCATCTCCGAAAGAAACGGATCTCCGTCGAACAGAAACTCGTCGATCCAACGCTCCACCCCTCCGGGCAGGGTCACCGTCGCGTGGATGTGGGCGGGATTCTTGCTGCCTGGATATGACCCGGGCTTGATTGTGTGGATCTCATATCTCCCCCCTGCGTCTGTCTTCACCCATCCTCTTAGCCGTGGACGCTGCCAACTCCGGTCCGTTCTGTTATAGACTCCGCTTGCGTCCGTCTGATAAACATACATCACCACCCCTTCGAGGGGCTTCTTACCGTCCGGCGCATAGACGGTCCCCGTCACGATGAGCGGTTCACCGGCCTCATCGTCCGAAACAAGCTTGGTCATCCAAGAGATTGCTGCGGGTGGCTTCCCGGAAGGAGGGAGATCCTGACTTTCCGTGATCGACATCGTCTTCACGGAGAATTCGGGAGCAACAAGTGCGAATGTTTGGATCGAGATGNNGCGGGGAAAAAAGGTTTGACTCGGAGGAAGTCGGGATATATTGTGGATCGCTCTACGCCACAGCCGGCCACGCTGTCGCTACGCTTCGTAGATGTCTTTCGTATCGCTCGCCGCCAACTCGATCAAAAAACTCCCTATCTTTTTCGTGACGGCGTCAAGATATTTCTGCCCCTTCTCAACCGTGGCCTTCTTCGGATTTCCAACTCCGGTGTCTTCCGTAGCCTTCGTCCATTCCCTCGGAGTCCACACCCAACGCTCCTGGAGAGCTTTGAGCTTGAAGTTGCGCGACTTGCCTTCTCCGGCGTCAGAGAGGGGGAGCACCAGGTGAGGAGCGATGTTGAGCATCACGCTCGTTTCCATCTCCCCCGCGTGATCATCCCGTTCGTCGAAATGTTCCTTCTGATCAACAATCTGCCACCAGTTGACGGTGCACAGGAACATGTCCGGATAACGTGGCTGGAGCTCTCGTATCATCTGTTTGAAATCGTTGCCGCCGTGGCTATTGAGAATCATAAGTTTACGGATGCCTTGCCCAAAGAGGGAATCTGTGACGTCATGCAGAATAGCCGCCTGCGTGCTCGGGTTCAAGTTGATGGTGAGCTTGATGTCGAGCTGCCCCGTGTTGACGCCGAATGGAATGGTGGGGAGGACAACAACCCTGGCACCAGCTTCCCAGGCGATACGTGCCGACTCTGCAGCGATGGTGTCGGATTCGATAACGTCCGTGGCGAAGGGAAGATGATAGTTGTGCGCCTCGGTCGCCCCCCACGGAAGGATGGCAACTTCGTACGGTGTGGACTTCACGGTTTTCCAGGTTGTNNTTTCACCCGCCAATTTAGGCAAAACTGAGGGAATGTCAAATGAAGGATCGAGGATTATGCAGGCGATGATCTCCTGTGCAGGTTCGATCCCGAACAAGACTCCGGCAGAGCTTGGGTAGGCCAAGAGAGTTTTGGGGACATCAGAACCAGAACTGCCACCACCTCTTCCCGCCGAGGTTCAAATGCTTCTGCCACGCTTCGAGCATTCCTGGATCGCCCTTGAGAACTCCGTCCCGCGTCACGCTCTTCGGCGGCGGAACAACTGCAGCAAGGCGATCGTACACCCGCGCGCGGTCAGCACTTCCAACGCGCATCATCAAATGCCAGAGCGTAATGGAATCCATGTTGCGTGCTTCAGAGAGGACGGTGCCGAGCTCTTCTGAGCCGCCGCTCTCGAAGTCAAACCGTTCCAGCGCCGCCCGGAATCGTTCCGTCGCGTCCTCAAGGTACGGCGTTCCGGGGCCATAGCCCGCTCTGGTTACACACATTGCCCCCGCGGGGACTATCGACTCGCGCCCAGCAAACTCCAATGCGACCCAACCCGACGTTACCTGCAGAACGCTCGCTCCTTTCTCATCCACTGCAAGCGTGTATTCACATCCAAGGTCGATGGCTGTCGCAGACGGAGTCACCACAAAAAAGAGACGGGGGGGGGCCCAGATCTTCGCGTGAATGGTCCCGCGATCAAGCGCCAGCCGATGATCGGTCGTCTCTGCCTGGAGGAGCCGGAGTCGGGAGTTGGGTTCAATCTCGACTTGCCCGATGACGCCCACATCAAGTCTCGCACGCGAGATAGCGTCCGTCTCCAACGATTCACCGACGCGCAGGCGTCCGGCGCTCGCGAGCGGATCAGCTCCGATCGTTGGAGTGCCGTCAAGTCGCGCGACCTGCCACGACGGCTTCGACGACTGGCTTGCCAGCCAGAAGCTGCCGATACCGATGACAAGTACGGCCGCCGCCGCAAATGACCACTTCATCCACTTGAGGCGTTGAGAAGATTCGCGGCGATCGTTTCGAGGGGGGATCCGTTCGGTGAGTGATGGCTCATCCTTCGTTGTTCCCGCCTCTTGCACGAAATTGCCTGCGATCACGTCTTGCCGACCCAGTCGACTCTCGATCCCCGTCCACAGATCGATTGGGGGAGCTACTGTTTTCGGAAGCGCTGCGCTCTTTGCCAACAACGAGCGATAGGCGATCACCTCCCGCTCACAGCGAGAACATCCCTTCAGGTGATCCTCCATCTGATGTTGTTGATCGATGGTCAGGTCGCCATCGACGAATTCATTCAGAAGAAGTTGAACTTCATTGCAGGTCATTGTTCTAACGCCTCCCGCAGAAGTTTTCGGGCCCTGTGCAGTTGCGCCTTGCATGTTCCGATGGCAAGGCCCATGTGTTCCGCGATTTCTTCGTGTCGATATCCCTCAATGTCGTGGAGGACGAAGGTAAGTCGTGCCCGGGGAGGGAGTTTGGAGATCGCATCTTCCAGATCGATTGCCCCGCCGGGTTCGATGGCTTCGTCCGATTTGTCGAAGGCCTCGAGGTCGTTCGTGCCCATCACGCGTGCCGTCCGGCGTTTTGTTGTTCGAAAATCAGACAGGACCAGGTTCACCGCAAGCCGGTGGAGCCATGAGGAGAACGCGCTATCGCCTCGAAACGAGCCGATCATCTCCCACGTCCTCACAAAGACATCTTGTGTCAATTCTCCGGCTCGGGAAGGATTCCCGCACGTACGAAGGCACAAGGCGTAAACCCGACCGACGTTTTCGCGGTAAACCTGTTCAAACGCCGCCCGATCTCCTCGTTGTGCACGCCGGATAGTCTCCGAGAGATGCATAGAAATTGTAGGTTGAATGTGTAAAGCTGACTTCGCTCGCACTATTCCGCCAAGTGACCGAGGGGATCGCCTTGTGTCTGGCGTAGGTTCAACACGCATCGACCGGATACCTTTCGAGAGATACGATACCGGCCGGCAAGAAAGGGTTTGAACATTTTGGGGACAGAAAGCCCGGATGAAATCATTGATGTTGCCCCTGAGCGATGAAGACAGAAAGAGGCCCTGAGTCCTGAACTGTTTTCGAGTTACCCATCTAAGGGTGAAGAGGTCTCAATGAGCCCAAAGGCAATCCGATGTCAGTCAAAATGCTTCAACCCAGTCCAGAATTCGGCGAGCGGGATGTTCAGATTTCTGCAGACATAGATTCTGAGGTTGTTTTCGTACGGCATGCAGTACTCGGAAGAAACAGTGTCGGCAACCTCCACGTGGCCGAAGGTTTGCTGCTTATCCTCGAGATCGCCCCCAAGGACAATGACGAGCTCGCCTGTGTACCCTCGCGGCCCCCAGATCCAATAGTTGTTGTGGCGGCCGAG
>DMMN01000369.1 GCA_003453835.1 Bacteroidota bacterium
ACCACTCGACAATCTTTGCGTACCGCGCACTTTCTCTCATGACTTTGACTCCTCGATTGCCCGGCGCACGGCTCGAACCTGGTAGTGCTTCGCGTCGTCGCCAGGCGACCCGGATATTGTGATTGGTTTCGTGACCTTTGGGTGCACGAAATTCCGGTGACTCCCCTTTCCACCGCGATTGATAAAGCCAGAACTCTCCAAATCAGAAATCAGTTCGCGAATCTTCGGTGGCATGCGATCACCATTTGTGTTCTCGCCGCCTAACGGCTTAGGGATAACCCACGAGCGCAGCGAGTCGGGTTGATCCCTTTGTTAGTCAGCATCATCCAGTCTACGGTCGACCTTGTCGAACGCCAGGTATCTATCCTCAAAGGTGTCGACCCAGGCGGCCTGCGTATGCTCGCGAAGCCCTGCCACAAACTGCTCAAGCGTCCACGCGCCGAAGGTGTCGTCTGAGGTGAGTTGCTGCCGGTACTCAGCGAGCGCTGTCTTTACGTGGAGGTTGCGAGCAGGATAGAGAGTGACGAAGAGCCCGTCATCGTACCCGTCCTGGATGCGCGTGATTCCGGTGAGCAGATGGTCACGCCAGATTTGTTGGATCGGAGTCTGCCTGAGTGGGCGTCTGTCTGTACTGAAACATCCCATCTCGTCCGCAACCTCGTCATAGCGCGTCTTGTGCTCGGCTGTTGGCCCGAGCAGATTCTCGTGATACTTCACCTCGATGCCGATGAAGCCGGTACCGCCGACAGCGGTCTGGCAGCGCACGAACACATCGAAGGCCGATCGATCGCTCAGATAGCGCGGATCGCGTCGCCCAGGCGAATACTCGAAGTCGATTCCAGTGACGCTGACAAATCGCTGGGCCGTCAGGTCGCCGATGACCCGAGATGCCAATCCCAGATCAAGCGACAACTCCGCGAACAAGTTGAAACACAACGGCTGGCTCGACAGCAGATCATTGAAAAAACGGGGCTTGCCGTACAACTTGCCAGTTGACCGTACGCTGTCGAGAACCTCCCTGCGGACGACGTCGCGAACCGTGGGCGTTATGAAGTTCGCAAGTTCCTTCTGCGCCCAAGGCATTTGCAGCCGGGAGCCAAGCTGGTTCCCCGCGTGTTCACCGATTTCGAAGCCCTGCTCCTCACGCCAGAGCGATTGGAGGACTCTAGCCGACCGCTGGAACTCCGAAGCGTCTACCCCCTTGTACGCCGCAACACTCCGCGCGAGCGCATTCAAGTCCATGCGTCCTCCTGTCTGACTAACGCCCTGCGCGTCACCTGCGGGCCGCGCAGCGGACCGCCAGGTGAACGCGCTTGTTATGCCGGCCCTGTCAACGCACTGGCGCTGACTGATAGCGTGCTATCAACCAGCGGCCGGCACGCTTTCTGAGCACAACGGTCTCGCGCCAGTCGAGCCGCACGGGCGAGCCCTTCTGCGGAGTCACGAGCGCGCGATTCCTCAGGCTGGTCCACGCGACATCTCCTTCGACGGTCGTGCGCCAATCGGAAAGGTCGTACTTGGTTGTGAACGGACCGCCAAACATAGTGGGCAGACCAGCTACGAACGCAACGAACCCGTCGCGGTCAAACCATACGGAGTCCTCGAGGATCGCGAAGTCGTCAGCAAGGCCGCGTCGTACCGCCGCCGTATCCAACGGGGCAAGCGCTGAGTCGAACCACACAGTAATCGCACGCTCAACCGCCGCGCGCTCCGTCGCAGGGTCGCCGGCAGGTGGAGGCGGTCCGGGTCTGGCGCAGCTCAGTAGGGCGACTGTCGCGACGATCGCAGCGAGTGTTCTCATGGTGTTCTCCGGTTCTCTGTCATATTGGTGAGGACTGGCTCGGCCTAACGGACTGGAACTAAGTTGCGTGTGAACGTTCCAGAGCCGAGAAATTGTTTTTTAATTCGCCGATAACTATCCGTAACGTAAGTTGTAATTTGAGAACTCAACATTCAAAATCTAAGCGCGTCGGCGGTTACAACGTCAACTTGAACGACTGGTTAGGCGGCCGAATTTATGATCTTTGTTAAATAATAGTGGTCTATACCGTTTTCATTGAATCGGCGATATCGTGTGAAACCGACCTTTTCATATGCTCTCAAAGCACGTTCATTGGACACTGTTGTCGCTAGTCCAACAATTTTGACACCTTCGGCAGACAATTGAGATAGCAGTAACATAAGGGCTTGTGGACCAATGCCCTGACCAAGAAAGTTGGGTTCACCAACCATAATATCTATATCAACAAGATCACCTGGTAAATCATCAAGTCCTGCTTCCGATAATTCTAGTTTGGTTGGAACCTGCCAGCAAAGATAGCCAACAGGAGCAACACCTACATTGATCATCGCTGATTTTGTAGGTGAATGTTGATTGATACTTTCCCAAGTTTCTTTCGAGTCACCCCACCCCTGAATAACATGAGGATACGTAATCCAATTTTCGATAACACGAGTTCTACAAGGAAGTGCANNTATTGGTTTGTACCGCCCCTGTGCGGGGGCTATGAAAAACAAATTCTTGTGTGGTGGCATTACGATTCACTCCCGCTAATTCGGTCAGCTTGTGCGCCTTGTTAGGCGAATGGGCTGCATGCTTGGAATGGTATTTCAGTAAATCTCATAGATCACAACCACAAAAACAATCCTATGACACCAAGACGTACGATAACCATACCAATACACCACCAAGTTGCAAACACTGGTGCTTTTTCGAACATCAAAGTTGAATCACCCCATGGCTCCTTTTGACGACGTGCATGTGGCAGATCCATGACGAACAGGTAGACGAGGTAGAAGATGAGGGAAAGCCCAATAATGATCATAGCAAACAATTTGAAACCAGTTGCTNNGGAATATGACGGTGAAGGATTTTGAGGTACCTCTTGAGATCGCTTACGGAAACCCACTCCGTACCATCTCGAAGAACGACTTGCTGAGGAAAGGTGAGAAGTCGAATTCGTATCTCTCCTGCTGGAATGCCCGCAAGTCGGCCTATTGAGTAGTGACCAATCTCGTGAACAAGGATGAACAAGGCAATGCAAATTGCATTGAAGATGAATATCTGAACAAACAACAGCATGCTAGCCTCCCAGGTTCTGTGGTGAGAGAGTATGCATTCTCATTGCCAGATTGATTGTTCCATTCGCCTAACGCCCCGCCGATAAGCTGCGGACGCCGCAGGCGACCGGCAGCTTCATCGGCTGGTTAGACCGCAGGTCACGTGCATCGGAAGTAGATGGTTATCGAGTCTGGCGCGGTTNNGGCAGGTGCGACTTGGCCTGCGAAACCGGCCGGACGGATTCTCGACCAGATCGCCATGCCGTTCCTCTTGTTCAGAACGAAGGACTCGAGAGTTGCGACGCCAGAGTCAGTAGAGGCAAAGGCCTTCAAATAGTCGACGCCGTTTTGAACAAGTGGAAACCGAGAACCCTCTGCGACTCCAGCTTCCAGGGACGCCTTCGTCAGGAAGACCAGATGATCACGCTCGACCCGAACAGCCAGGACGTCTGTGCCATCCTCGACCTTGGCCGACAGTCGACTCGGATTGGGAACAGGATGCTGCGCGAGGAGGTTGCCTTGGCCGATGTACGCGGAGGTGATGGCCCGGCACGAGATCTCGGCCTTGTCGCCCAGAGCGAACGCGCTGATTCGGTACGTCTTTTCCGCGACTGCTTGGGGAGCAGCAGTCGTCGAGTCCGTGTCGGGCTTCCCGGCAGTTCGTCGATCGCACGATGCCCACAATAGCGACGAGACCACTCCCGTGATCAGCGCTCCGACGCATCGCGATTGTGAACTCATGGTCTGGTGTTCCCCATGCGGTCTAACGCCATGCAAATCAGCTGCGGGGGCCTGCCGAGGCCGCCGCGGCCCAAGCTGCCAAAGATATCCCGCGGCGGCTGAGGCGCCGGGGCCCCCGGCAGCTGCATTTGCGGGTTAGCCAGCGGGTGTCACCGCGCGGCATCCCCGCCGCGGCAGCGCATTGTCAGCGAACCGGTCTACTCACCCGATTCAACGCGTAGCTCCAGCTCGCATCTCCGACGAGCACCTTAAGATCACGGTCGAGAAGTAGCAATACGTTCTCGTCGATGCTGAGCAGCGAGAGAACCCTGCCGACTCCCTCATAGCTCAAGTGATAAACTGCGTGACTGCGCTCGGAGCCTGTCCCGCCCTCGATCCGCCAGCGCCCCCGTCGAGTCGTCCGGGTGCCGTCGAAAACGTAGGCCGTGGGTTGTCCGGTAGCCGGGTCACGATACAGAGTGAGGCGCCACTTGATCTTCTCGCAGTTCTGGGCCGGAAACCCGGTGAACTCGGTTGCGATGGGACCACAGGGCGTTCGGCCTTCGAAGACCCCGACAAGAGAATCGGAAGTGGCCGCCGCGCGGTGAGCAACCTCCGCGCCAACGGAGGGTCCCGGCTTCGATAGATCTTTGGCGGCCTTCGCCGGCGCTGAGAAGCCGTACGCGGCAAGTCCCCCTGAAGCCACCACTACCACGAAAAGGCCAAGCACGAAGGGCTTGTTCATCGAACACCTCCTTAGCGATCCTTGGCGATCCAGACGCCACTCCCCTGTTTGATGCCGCCCGCACCGATTGCGTTTAGCCTCCAGGAAGCCTGAAACTCGGCGGCTCTTCAGGGTTTGGTCGGCTGGCTAACGAATGAAGCTCAGCGGCGCGGCCCGTTGCTGGCCGCGTCCGCTGCAGCGCTTGGTTGGGCGCTACCGCATACTTTTTTCAACATGAACGTCGTCAATATCGCCATTGGAAAGAGAGCGATAGCGAAAACAGACACGGAACTGACAAAAGCGTATTCGAGGCCGTTCTGAAGTGGAGTAAATCCGTGTTCAACGAAGCGATAAGCAATGCCCGTTATGGAACGAACAATAAGTTGAATGGAAGAAATGGTGATGCCGAATACGAATGCTCCTAAAGGAAGAGAAAGCATTCCAGCAACAAGAGACCCTTTCCATCCCAGGTTCCTCAGTAACCCTGAAAGGACATAGGAAACGATGATTCCACAAATGATGCCGGATAGACAAACGGTCACCATTTGACCGAACGGCTTATAAATTTCGCTTAGAAATGCGGGAACGATGGACCATAGAAGACCGCTCACAAAGCCAAATAAAACAACACGTAGATGAGGTTTCATGGTCTTCTCCTAGGCGCCCAACTAGTGAGTATATTGGTCAGCATAGCACGGTTGCTGAATTTTAGAAAACAAAATTAATTCTCTTGCCCTTCCTCGTAGTTGTCGAGCTTCTGTTGAAAGCTATCGGGCATGCAAACACTGGTCAGTATATTCCCGTTATGGCTGCAAGGCGACAACCACCTACACCATCAATGAATCTGCTGGGCTACGGACTCCCTTACCCCCTCGGTTTAGCACGTGGGTGTAGACTTGTCCTGAGCGTAGCCGAAGGATCATCGTGGTCGTCACGTCCTTATGTCCCAACAGTTCTTGAACTGTTCTAATGTCGTAGCCATCTTCCAATAAGTGGGTTGCGAAAGAATGGCGAAGCGAATGACAAGTCGCCGGCTTGGAAAGCTCCGCCTTGAGTCTCGCCTCCTTAAATGCTCGCTATAGAACCGATTCGTGAAGATGGTGCCTCCGCTTCTCTCCGGTCACCGTGTCAGTATAATGGCTGGTTGCAGGAAATACCCACTCCCATTTCACTTCTTCCTTCGTGAGCACGACGGGCAGCCTTCTCTGTCTTTTGGCCCGAACGACGCCATGAATTAGGCCGATCTTCTTCTCCAGGACTTCACGGTAAAGAAACAGGATGCCATTCAGCCCTTGGTTCTGGGTCGATGCGCTCAGGTGCGAGTCGCACGCTAAGCTGGACAAGAACTGGCCGATTTCTTGTTCGCCCATTTCCTGTGGATGACGCTTGTTATGGAAAAAGATGAACCGCTTGTTCCAACTGATGTACGCTTGCTCTGTGTTGCGACTGAGGTGTCGCGTCCGGATTGCCTGGCGCACCCGGTCAAGCAACCTGGGTGCCGCGAGGGATTGCAAAATCGGATGGCCGATAGGTAAGGACTCTGAGGACATGGAAAGCCTTCTTCCGACGGTAGGAAAAGAAGTGCGTAAGGCTCTTAGTGCGCCCATCTTAGCCAAACGCCGGCTTAATGTCAAGTGGGCTGCACGCTAGAGACGCGGTCGGAAACCCACGTCCCCACCTAACCTCCCGGGTCGTACAAAAAGAAACCCAAGAGTCAGCCTGAGTGCGGCCATCCGGACTGAGTCGGGAGAGCGAATGCGAAGGCGATTCCGAGCAGAAGTCCATACTTCGACTTCGTCCCGATTGACCCCGTTTCACCGGATTGATGAGCATCGGGACTTCGATCAGTGTGACGAACTTTTTGTACAGCCACTTCCCTTTCCCCCTCCGTTTGACATTTCTTTCAATAAAGTATTACATTCTGCCACGAATTCTCACCGAACCGTTGCTCGTTCGCCCCCATGATCTTCTGTTAGGATGGCAATCAGCCTTCACCAAATCATTCCACGATGGCAACTACTCAGTTGTTTGACCACGCTCGCCCGCCCGTCTTGCGGCGTTCGGGCGGGCGGGGATAGCGAAGCCCGACCTCTAACTTGGCAACCGCTATCGCGTTTATCATTCTTGGGTCTCCGGCTGTGTGCCATCTGTGGTGAGACAGCCAATGTATCTTTCTTTCGCCGGGCAGGCGCGCGTGTGTCATGGGTGGTCAAAGAAACCGCTTCCTCCGTTCAGAACGCTGAGCAGTTCACCACGATGAGAAATACGTTTCGTCTCTGCACGTTGCTCTTCTACATTTCCCTCTCTGCTCCTTGCGGGCGAGCGCAGGGACTCGATCCCGCTAAATCCATCTCGCAGTACAGTCATCAGGTCTGGCAGACGAAGGACGGTCTGCCGCAAAACTCTGTCAACGCGATCATCCAGGATCGCTCGGGCTATCTTTGGCTCGGGACGCAAGAAGGTCTCGTACGTTTCGACGGAGTACGCTTCTATGTGGTCGACAAAAAGCATGTCCCGGATCTCGAGAGCAACTATGTGTGGGCGATCGCCGAGGGGAGCGATAGCAGTCTTTGGATTGGAACTCGAGGCGGCGGACTTCTTCATCTGAAGGGTGGAAAGAGCAGAGCGTACACGACCAGGGATGGCTTGCCGTCGGATATCGTCGTGTCGCTCGCATTCGATTCCCATGACAATCTCTGGATCGGGACGCACGAAGGCGGGCTCACTTGTTTTACGGCCGGGGACTTCAGGACCTATTCAACGGCGGAGGGACTTCCCAGCAACACGGCTCAGGTGCTTCTCCGAGATTCGAAAGAAAGGATCTGGATCGGCACAGGTGGCGGCGGCTTGAGTTGCATGGTGGATGGAGCGCTGAGCACTTTCAACCGGAAACAAGGTCTCGGCAGCGACATTGTGACCGCTCTCCACGAGACGCGCCAGGGCCTTTTGCTGATCGGAACGACAGATGGAGTACGCGTGATGAAGGATGGAAGAATCACTCCTTTCACCGTTGCTGGTCGAAAGCTCGCCGAGGTCGTTCTCTCGATCCAGGAAGATCGAAACGGCGCGATCTGGTTCGGGATGGCGGGCGGCGGACTTGTACGCGTGTGGAAGGACAGAGTCGATCGATTCGGAACAAAGGAGGGTTTGTCCGACGGACTTGTGCGGGCGCTCTTTGAGGATCGGGAAGGAAACCTCTGGATCGGCACGTACGGTGGAGGATTGAATCGCTTCTCTGAGGCGAGGTTTGATTCATACACACGGTCGGAGGGATTGTCACACGATTTCATTCTCTCCATCTGTGAAGACGGTCAAGGTGCGATGTGGATCGGAACGTACGAAGGCGGCCTTAATCGCCTCAAGAACGGATCGATCACTCAGGTCACCACCCGTGACGGTCTTCCGATGAACACGATCACTTCGGTTTGTAGTGACCGCAGCGGTGCGATATGGATCGGCACGAATGGAAAGGGGCTCGCCCGTCTGAAGGAAGGTCGCGTCACGAGCTATGCTTCGCCGAACGATCAGAACGATCATGCGGTTCTGTGCATGCTCCAGGATTCCCGCGGTCAAGTCTGGATAGGTTCCAACAAAGGTCTCAGCCGGTGGACCGGAGAATTCCTGGAAACGGTGAATGTTTTTGGGGATCTCCCCCTCAGTCCCGTAGTTGCGTTGGCTGAATCACGGGCCGGCCATCTTTGGATTGGCACCGACGGAGGAGGATTGGTCCGACTCAAGAATGGGGAGCGCACGTTGCTGACAAGAAGAGACGGTCTCGCAAATGATTTTGTCATTTCGCTTTACGAGGACGGGGAAGGA
>DMMN01000094.1 GCA_003453835.1 Bacteroidota bacterium
AACAAATCGGGAGACAGGATTTTCATCTACACGCGGGAGGGGGAGAAGGTGGCGCTCGCCAGTCTCGGACTCAAGGGAGAAGAGCGGCGGGTGCATCTTCTTTCCGAGAACGCGGAGACGTTTCTCCCCTCACCCAACGAACAATGGGTCGCCGTCGTAGAGCGCTTCAACGCCTACATCGCCGTCTTTCCTCCAACCGGCCAGCCCGTGAACATCGGACCCACGACGACCGACTACCCCATCAAGCGTGTCACACGCGACGCGGCGCAGTACTTGAACTGGACAGCCGACAGCAAGAAACTGTTTTGGTCACTCGGACCGGAGCTCTTCTCACGCGATCTCACCAATACATTTGGATTCGTGGAAGGAGCGAAAGACACTCTCCAGGAGAAACCGGATAGTGTGGGCCTCCCCATCGGTTTCCAGATCGACACGGATGTGCCGAGCGGGTCGATTGCACTCGTCGGCGCCACGGTGATCACGATGAAGGGAGATGAGGTCCTCTCCAATGCAACGATCCTCGTCGAGAAGAACCGCATCAAGGCGATCGGTGCCTCGTCAGAAGTGACTGTTCCTCCCGACGCCAAACGGATCGACGTCTCCGGCCATACCATTATGCCCGGGATGATCGACGTGCACGCGCATGGGAATTTTGGAGAGTGGTCGCCTTATACGAACTGGAGATACTATGCCAATCTTGCGTTCGGCGTCACAACGATGCACGATCCCTCCGCAAGCACCGAGATGGTGTTCACCAACTCGGAGATGATCAACGCAGGATTGATGGTCGGCCCACGGGTCTATTCGACGGGGACGATTCTGTATGGTGCCGAGGGTTCCTTCAAGGCCATCGTGAACAATTTCGATGAAGCCATGTCGCATCTGCGCAGGCTGAAAGCCGTTGGGGCGTTTTCGGTCAAGAGCTACAACCAGCCGCGTCGCGACCAGCGTCAGCAGATCGTCGAAGCCGCAAGAAATTTGAAGATGATGGTAGTCCCGGAAGGAGGGTCCACATTCTTCTGGAACCTCTCGATGGTGCTGGACGGACATACCGGTGTTGAGCACAATCTGCCGATTGCTCCGCTCTACGACGATGTTGTTCGGTTGATTTCGAAATCAAAGACCGGACTGACACCGACGCTGATCGTGAACTATGGTGGACTTTCGGGCGAGTACTATTGGTATCAGAACACAAAGGTGTGGGAACACGAGCGGCTTCTGAAGTTCACACCCCGCGACCTCATCGATTCCCGTTCGCGGCGCCGGTTGATGGCGAACGAGGACGACTACTCGTACATGGAAACGTCAAAATCGCTGAAGCGTGTCATCGATGCCAAGGGGAAGGTACAGCTCGGCGCGCACGGCCAACTCCAGGGGCTGGGGGCTCATTGGGAGTTGTGGATGTTGCAGCAGGGCGGTATGACAACCCTCGAGGCTCTTCGATGTGCAACGCTCTACGGAGCCGAATATCTCGGCCTCGACAAAGATCTCGGTTCGCTTGAACCGGGCAAACTCGCCGATCTGATCGTGATGGAGAAGAATCCCGTGGAGAACATCCGCAACAGCGAGTTCATTAAGTATGTGATGAAGAACGGACGCATGTACGATGGATGGACGGGGGATGAGATTGGCAATCATCCGCGGAAAAGGGTGAAGTTTCACTGGGAGGAGTAGCGGAGCGGCACGAGGCATCCGCAGGCAAAGAACTGCACGAGCAGGGCGCTGAAAAAGAAGAGAATCTGCCACCAAGATCACGAAGGCACGAAGAACAGCCGGACGCGTAGTACAACAGATCCAGAAGCAACTGTCAAAACTCAAGGTCGATCGCTTCTCAGCTTCTTCCCAAAACCCTTTGTGGCATGGTGCCTTTGTGGCGTATGAGAAGAGTTTTTCAGCATCCTGTTAGGCGAGAATGTCGGAATACGTACTCTCCCGACAAAAGATCGAATCAAAGTAACTGTTCAGCCCACGAAAGACCCCGACCGGAAAATTGTCGGGGCAGGCACGGAACACGCAGAATGATTTGTTTCAGCATAAGAGAGTTCTCTGATCGGTCCTAACGTTCGTGTAATTAGCGTGTTTCGTGGGCGATTAGTCAAGCGAAGCAGTTGCGAATCAAAGTATCCCGGGAGGATGGCGCATGAAGGCAATTGTGTACGAAAGATACGGGCCTCCCGAAGTGCTCGTGTTGAAGGAAGTCGAAAAGCCCACACCCAAGGATCATGAAGTCCTCATAAGAATACATGCGACAACAGTGACGTCCGGTGATTGGAGAGTACGAAGTCTCAACGTGCCTCCCGGCTTCGGGCTTCTCTCGCGTTTGTTCTTTGGAGTCTCGAGACCGAGGCAGCCTATTTTGGGAACAGAGCTTGCCGGTGAGATTGAGTCGGTCGGCAACGACGTAAGTAAATTCAAGGTCGGTGACCATGTCTTTGCGTTTTGCGGTGCCGGAATGGGTTGTTATGCGGAGTACCGATGTATAGCGGAAGACGGCGCATTGGCCCTGAAACCTCGGAACTTAACCTTCGATGAAGCTGCCGCATTGTCTTTTGGCGGAACAACTGCGTTGAATTTCCTCAGAAGAGGAAAACTACGGAGCGGGGAGCGAGTACTTGTCAACGGCGCTTCCGGGGGCGTCGGGACCGCTGCGATACAGCTTGCCAGGCACTTTGGTGCAGACATAACGGGGGTGTGCAGCACCACAAACGTGGAGTTGGTGAAATCTCTGGGCGCCACTTACGTCATCGACTACACCAAAGAGGATTTCACGCAAAACGGTGAAACCTATGACCTCATTGTCGATACTGTCGGCACGGCCCCCTTCTCCCGTTGCAGAGATTCCCTGAAGGAAGCAGGACGCCTTCTTCTGGTTCTCGGCGGGCTGCCCGACTTGCTTCAGATTCCATGGGTGTCGATGACGAGCAGCAAGAAGATCATCGGTGGGCCGGCATCCGAGCGCGCGGAGGATTTGCGTTTCCTCGCGGAGCTGGCTCAGTCGGGGGAATTCAGACCGGTCATTGATCGACGCTATCCGTTCGAGCAGATCGTCGAGGCTCACCGCTACGTAGACACCGGGCGCAAGAGGGGAAATGTGGTCATAACTTTGACATCGTGAAAACTGAACAAGGGAATCCCGGTCACCCACGCATCGGCTGGTGAGGCATCTCTCAATAAGGCACTACGGCCGGTGTTTCCGGGCGGCAAGAAACAACGCCGTCCTTTTCCGTAACGGCATCAGTGATGCTGTGACTGCATCGAAGTTCCCTTCAAGGGTGCGAGGGAGGTCGAGAGGGGAGGCCGTCGCTTGTTCGCTGTCTCCGCCTCCCGCTTTTCACGGCTGCAGACCAAGTAACGAACAACCAGGAGGACGCAATGGGTAAAGGAGATGGACGCTCGCGGCGGAGCAAAATCTGGCGCGGCACGCACGGAAAAACTCGACCGAGAAAGAAGAGAAAGAACCGCGCGCACAGACGGAAACCGAAGCCGCAAACGGTCGGATAGAGGAGCGGAAAAGACGTCGGAGTTCTGTGGGTCGGATTCCTCGGCGGCCTCTGTACCCAATCAAGTCGGCTGACCGATAGGGCTTCGGATTTCGATTCTCCAGGGGAGCCTTCAAACCCAACTCCCTCCTACGGCTCGAACCGGGCGAACGGACATTGCTACATCCGCAAGATTCTCACCAGACGTCTGAGGGGGAGGAGATCTTTTTCTTGCCATTCACTCTGTCGGACAAATAGAGATGAAAACAAAACGAATCGATCCGGAAATTCAACTCTCGCTCGATCTCGTCAACGAGGGATATAGGAAGAAAGCCTGGCACGGTCCGAACCTTCGCGGCTCCGTGCGGGGACTCACCCCCCAGGAGGCTGCGTGGCGCCCGGCTGCAAACCGGCATAACATCTGGGAGAATGTGGTACACTGCGCGTATTGGAAGTATATCGTCCGGCGCAGAATCCTCGGCGAGAAGAAGGGCTCCTTTCCACTCAAGGGCAGCAACTGGTTCGCACGTCCCGAGATTGCCTCGGCCCGGGCTTGGGAACAAGACCTTGAGTTACTCGAGACGTGCCACCGGACGATGTACGAAGCAATCGCCGGCTTACGGGCCACCGACCTCCTCGTCATTCCCAAAGGAAGCACGGTGAGCAACGCGAACATTATCCGCGGGATTGCATCGCACGACATCTATCATGCAGGTCAGATTCAGTTGCTGAAGAGACTCATGAGGTAGTTCATGAGTAACCTTCCCTGATTTCTTGTCTGTACTCCCCTCACCTCTTCTTGAAAGGATTCTCGATGAAAAGAGCATCTCGCGTTTCCCTTCGGCTCATCGTTCTGGTCTCCCTTTTTCTCCTCTGCTTCACATGGCAAAGCAACACCCAAGTCAAGCTCAGCTACTACCTTCCCTCAGACGTTCAATACGATCCCAGGATTCCAACACCTGAGTCCTTCTTCGGCTTCCAGGTGGGCGAGTGGCATCTGAGTCCCGACCAAATCCACGCATACATGAAGGTCCTCGATGTGGCAAGTGACCGAATTACGATGGCGTCCATGGGAAGAACCTACGAGCAACGTCAGATGTGGCTTCTGACCATCACATCGCCGGAGAACCACAAGAGGATCGAGGCTATCAAGCAACAGCATAGCGCCCTCACCGATCCTGCACGATCCTCTTCACTCAATATCGACGTGATGCCCGTCTTCGTCTGGATGGGCTACAGCGTGCATGGGAACGAACCGAGCGGCGCGAACTCCTCTGTGCTTGTCGCTTACCACCTTGCCGCTGCTCAGGGCCCGGAGATCGAAAGGCAATTGAAGGAAGCAGTCATCTTGCTCAATCCGTCCATCAATCCCGACGGCTTGAACCGATTCGCTACGTGGGCAAACATGCACAAAGGAAAGCAGCCCGTTGCCGATCCGGGCAGCCGAGAGCACAACGAAGCCTGGCCTGGAGGCAGGACAAATCATTACTGGTTCGATCTCAATCGCGATTGGATGCCGCTGCAACACCCGGAGAGCCGGGCACGATTGGAGAAGTACTATGAGTGGAGACCGAACGTCTTGACGGACCACCACGAGATGGGAACGAACTCGACGTTCTTCTTTCAGCCGGGTGTCCCTTCCAGGAATAATCCGCTTGGCATGAAACGAGTTGCAGAGTTGACAGAGGCAATCGGCCAATACCATGCGAAGGCGCTGAACCGGATCGGATCGCTCTACTACACGAAGGAAGGGTACGACGATTTCTACATCGGCAAAGGTTCGTCGTATCCGGATATCACCGGGTGTGTAGGGATCCTGTTTGAGCAGGCGAGCTCGCGAGGCCACATCCAAGAGAGTACATCGATGGACGTGACGTTTCCCTTTACCATCCGAAACCAGTTTACGACATCCCTTTCGTCGCTGAAGGCGAGCGTCGACTTGAGGAAAGAACTCCTCTCACTCCAGCGCGACTTCTATGCGTCTTCTCTGAAGGAAGCGGAGAAGGCGCAGGTCAAGGGATATGTCTTCGGATCCGCCGGCGACCCGGCGCGGTCTCACCATCTGCTCGAAATCCTTCGCCGCCATCAAATCCAGGTTCACGAGCTGGCGAAGCCGGTCCGGGCCGATAGCAAAGACTTTGACCCGGGGATATCGTACATCATTCCGTCAAATCAGCCTCAGTTCCGATTGCTTATGGCACTCTTTGAGAAACGGACAACGTTTGACGACAGCCTGTTCTACGACGTTTCCTCGTGGACTCTGCCGCTTGCATTCGATCTTCCATACGCCGAGCTGAAAGTAGTAACGCGCGATCTCCTCGGCAAGCCCGTCGACGACCATCCCTTCCCCTCAGGAGCCATAGTTGGAGGAACGAGCAACTACGCGTATGTTTTCGAATGGAAGGACTACTACGCTCCCCGCGCGTTGTATCGATTGCTGAAAGAGAAGATCAAAGCCAAAGTCGCAACGAGACCTTTTGTTGCGATGACGGTAGACGGCAAGCGGAGCTTCTCGTATGGAACAATCTTGATCCCGCTTGGTATCCAGCAAGAGCCGCCGGAAAAGATCTTCGCACTGCTGGAGCGGGCGGCACGAGAGGATGCGGTGACCGTTTACTCGCTGCAGACGGGTCTCAGCGAGGGGGGAGTTGATCTTGGCAGCGCAGGCTTTGTGCCACTCGAATTCCCAAAGATTGCTCTCGTCGTCGGTACCGGTGTCTTATCGTCCGATATTGGTGAGGCGTGGCACCTTCTGGACCATCGATTCCAAATGGACGTGAGCCTCGTGGAGACAAACAACATCTCCAGGACAAGCCTGGATCGGTACACTTGTATTGTCATGGCAGGTGGAATGTACGGCTCATTGGATTCCTCAGTCAGCGTGGCGCTGCGGCGATGGATTGAGAACGGCGGAACGCTCATCGCCATGGAGCAGGCGGCAGAATGGGCCCTCAACACTCGACTGGCCACAGGAAAGATCAGGAAGGCAGAGCCTTCAAAGAGAGACACCGTTGTCGTGCGAAGAGCGTACGCGGACGAGGACAAGTACTCTGGTGCACTGAGCATCCCCGGAACAATCTTTGAGGTCGGCTACGACAAGACTCATCCACTTCTGTACGGCTACTCGGATTCTCTTCTCAGTGTCTTTCGAGGCAATGCGATCTTCCTCGATCCGTCGAAGAACCCGTATGCAACACCGCTGCTCTATACATCCAAACCACTCAAAGCGGGCTACCTCCACGTGGAATACGATCGGCTCGCAAAGAACTCCGCGGCAATCGTGGTCAGCGGCCTGCGACAGGGACGGGTCGTCTTGATGGCCGATAACCCGATCTTCCGGGCCTTCTGGTTTGGAACAAGCAAGCTGTTTTTGAACGGTGTCTTTTTTGGACCCGTCATTCGTGCAAGCTCCGTTCGTGGGGATGAATGAAAGTTGGAGATTTCGCATCTGTTCTTGGCCCCTTTAAGGCAACTGCAGAGGCAAGATATCGACGACATTCTCAAGACGTCTTCAGTCAACTTCGTCACGCCTGTGATATCTTCGAGCTGCCGAGTATTGCGATGGACACAATCAGACTCGAACCGATCACAATAAAGCACGCCGAGGCAATTCAGAGACTTGCCTCCGACCCGCTGATCACTGATACGACGAACATACCCTCCCCCTATCCTCACGACGGCGCCGCCGTGTGGATCGGTCAACTCACCGATCGGATGCAGGCCGGCGAAGAGTATGCGTACGCGATCATTGAAGGCGAGACCCTTGTGGGCGTCTGCGGATTCGTTCACGTGCCGGAGAACAAGGAACTCGTCGAGTATGGATACTGGATCGGAACCCCGTACTGGAATCGCTGCTATGCCACCGCCGCCGGGGGGCTCGCCCTGGAGATGGCCTTCGATCAACTCGGATTCAAGAGTCTGCTCGCGCCGGTCCTTACGCGCAATGCAGCCTCCGCGCGAGTGTTGGAGAAGCTGGGCTTCCGCCGTACGCGCATCTACAACAACACAAGATATCTCAAGTGGGAGAAGACAGAAATGCTGGCGGACTATGAGCTGACGAGAGCGGAATGGATGAAGTCGAATACGCGAAGTGAAGGATGACGCTTTCCGAAATCAATATCTATCCCATCAAGTCCGCGCGAGGACTCTCACTCGCAACAGCTCAACTTGAGAAGTTAGGTCTCCGCTATGACCGGCGCTGGATGGTTGTGGACGAGAATGGCTCATTCCTTACTCAACGGAAACATCCGCGCATGGCCCTGGTCCGCGCCGAACCGGAATCGGATCATCTCCGCATCACAGCCCCACTCATGGAGCCGCTTTCCGTTCCCCTTTCCACGGAGACTCTCCAATTGACAGACGTTCAGATCTGGGAGGACAGGATTCGGGCAGCCAGCCTCGGCAATCAAGCGAGCGACTGGTTTTCGACCTTTCTCGGATTCAAATGCCAATTGGTTTACAACAATCAAGCCTTGCGGCCGGTGAATCCCAAATACGCGGTCGGCGAGGATCACGTGAGCTTCGCCGACGCCTTTCCGCTAATGCTCATCTCTGAAGCATCTCTCCAGGATCTCAATCAGCGGCTGGACACGCCGATCCCGATGAACCGCTTCCGACCGAATCTCGTCATTCGTGGCTGTCAGCCGTACGAGGAAGACACCTGGAAGGAGATTCTCGTCGGAGGGATACGGCTTCATGTCGTCAAACCATCTGCGCGCTGCGTCATCCCTACCGTCGATCAGAATACTGCTGTGCAAAGCAAAGAGCCACTTCGAACGCTCACGACCTATCGGGAAAGAGATGGAAAAGTCCTCTTCGGCCAGAACATCATTCACGGTGGAGAGGGTGTACTGAACGTTGGCGACAGCGTTGAGGTGCTTTCCTGGCGTTGAGGCACGTGTCCTCGAAGGAACACCGAAGAGAATGCTGTGGCCATCCAGCGTGGACTTCACCAGCACCCGCGAAGCGCGAGATTTCTGCACCCCTCTTCTTGCTTTTCTGAGGCGTTGTCGGTACAATCATTGCGGGTTCCCTTCCCCACCATACGCTCTCCAGGGGCTGAATGTACCATCGCGTTGAACGAATCAGCTACGTGACGAAACTCATCGTCCTCGCACTCGCTTGCGTCACGGTCACGTCCTGCTCCTCTTCCCGTAGAGACGCTACNNGGCGCAGTTCTTCTTCAATTCAGAGAGCACGTTTGTCATTTGCCTCAAGCAGGCACGAACATCGCCGGAGATGCCGCAACAGCAGATCAGTTTCTTTGTTGTCGATCTGTTGAAGAAAACCGTCGTCCACGAAGACGACGTACCGAGCGGTCATGTGGAATGGAAGTCCCCCCACCAATTCCAGGTGTCCCTCGTGCCCGGGATCGTTGAGGCGGACGAAAGACCCGCTGGGTACATCTATGATGTTCTCAGACGAAAGAAATCCNNAAGAAATCCGATCTTCGAACCACCAATCAACAATCTCAATAATCCTCGGGAGCCGACCAGTGATGAAGAAACCAATTGTTCCCATCCTCATTGCCCTTGTTGTTGCCGGATTCTTTGCCAACCGCGCGATCCGGGAGAGTTCGTTCTTCCCGTCATACCACACGATTCAGCCCGACTCACCGGAAGCTCTGCTGCTCGCTGAGCAGCAGGCAAAGGAGGTGCGATATGCAAGCGGATTCGCACGACCGGAGGCGCCGGACGAGTTCCTGCGCTACCACGCCGAAATCCGAACGCGTGAGGGGGCCGAGGCACCCGAGTATCCTATGAACTACAAGATGGCGGAAACGAACAAGGCCGTCCAACGAAAGGCTCTCTCGCTGATGAAGACGACGATCTTGCCATGGAACGAACGTGGACCGGGCAACATCGGCGGTAGAACAAGGGGCCTCATCGTCGATCCGGATGATCAGTTCAAGAACACATGGTACGCCGGATCGGTCGGCGGCGGAGTTTGGAAGACGACGGATGGCGGGCTTTCCTGGATCAACAAGACGCCCAACCTTCCGAATCTTGCCACAACATGTCTGGCAATGGCGATGTCGAACCACCACACGATCTACCTGGGAACGGGTGAAGGATTTGGGAACATCGATGCAATTCGCGGTGATGGCATCTGGAAATCTACCGACCGCGGCGAGAACTGGTCGCAACTCGCAAGCACGACGAGGAATACGAGCTTTGCGTATGTGAATCGGATCATCGTGAGCCCGTCGGACGAGAACATTCTCGTCGTCGCTACGAATACGGGGATCTTTCGATCCGTGGACGGCGGCTCGAGCTGGACCACATCTTATACGAGTTCAGGGAGAATCCAACAAGTCATCGCCTCTCCGCAGGACTTCAACCTGCAGTACGCAACGAGAAATTCACTGGGTGTGCTGAGATCAACGGACGCGGGCGTCTCGTGGTTTGTTTCTTCATCGGGACTTGGCGCCGGTGCTCGCTACGAACTGGCAATCGCGCCGACGAATGCAAACAGGCTCTACGCCGGTGTCGAAACCAGCAGCTCTGTTTCTGATCTCTATGTCTCCGACGACGGCGGCGCAACGTGGTCGAAAACCACGCAGGCCGGTACCTCACCCAACTGGCTGAATGGGCAAGGGTGGTACGACAACACGATCGCCGTTCATCCCTACAATCAAGACGTTGTGTTTGTCGGAGGGCTTGATCTCTATCGAATCAACGTCGGCGGAGCAGGGGCATCGACCTCGCAGATCCTCGGCGTCGACACACTCAACACGAGGTCGTTCCTCTCTTTTGTCAATTTTGGTTTGCCCTTCATGGGCGGAGGCGTCGGCAGCGGTGACGACTTTGTACCCCCTCCCGTCAGCACTTCAAGCACCGACTATGTCTCAGTTGAAATCCGATTCGGCCCGGGCAGATCTCAAAAAGCCCACCGCTTCACTCCTCCCGATGGAGCCGGTCAGCCGATCTCCGCATATGCATACGCGGGCTACGTCGATGTCCCGTTCGAAGTGTGGGACGTGACAAACAGCAGACAACTCATGGTGTCCTTCAGAGATCAGACAAATAACGGCGTGTTCGATCTGAGTCCCACACCAAGTGGCGGCACGTCACGAGAGTACGTTTTTGTCAACGCTGTTCCATACAGTGCCTCGAGCGCGAACCCCAACGTTGCCATCGCGGGCGGATTCAAGTACAAAAACATCTACGGGATGGGACCTGCACTGGCGGCAGGAGCGACCTGGAATCCGAGCGCGCTCCCGAATGCGACGCTCCGAATCAACTATGGAACCGTCACTTCCCGCACCCGAACGTCGACCAAGATCACTGATTGGCGAACGGGGCAATCGACCCCCTACGTTCACGCGGATCACCACAACATCACCATCATTCCCATCGACAATGCTTCACAGCTCTTTCGGATTCTCGACGCGAGTGACGGCGGGATCGGATTCTCTTTTGACGGCGGAGCCACGTGGAGCAATCCGAACAATGGATATAACACAAGCCAATTCTATGGTGCGGACAAGAAGCCGGGCGAGGATGTCTATATCGGAGGGATGCAGGATAACGGAACTTCGATGTCACCTTCGGGGAGTGTTGCCAGTTCTCTCTGGCGTGCGCAACTC
Organism: Bacteroidota bacterium; assembly: GCA_003453835.1. Lineage (GTDB taxonomy): Bacteria > Bacteroidota > Ignavibacteria > UBA10030 > UBA10030 > UBA10030. The sequence goes on from DMMN01000094.1 coordinate 11,068, forward strand.
GGGGGGGATGGATTCTCCGTCAGTTGGAACTATCAGAATCCGAACAAGATCATCGGCGCGATCCAATACAATAGCTTCCGGCGGACAACCAACGGCGGGTTGAACTGGATCTCCGGGACGACGGATATGGTCGACGTGGGGAGTGGTTTCGGACCGTTCATTTCCGTCGTCGCCAAATCGAACAGCGATCCCGATCTTCTTTTCACGCTCGGAAGTCGTGGCGTTTGGCGCTCCGATAATTTCGCCGAGAACTGGACGCTCTGTGCCATAAGCACGGAGTGGGGATTTGGAACGGGCTCGAAGGCTGCGATCTCGATCGCCGATCCCCAGATCGTTTGGGCCGGATCGAGAATGTCGAACTCGACGACGACGCCGGGAAAACTGTTTGTGTCGACTGACGGAGGTGTCACGTTTTCACCCACGACCAACTACACGGGTGCAACGCTCGGGCGATTCTCGGGGCTGGCAACACATCCCACACAACCACAAACCTGTTATGCGCTTTTTTCAATTGCGCAAGCTCCGAAGGTACTCCGGACAACAAACCTCGGCCAGACCTGGACGGACCTCTCCGGCTTCGGCTCCGGAGCTCCAAGCTCGAACGGTTTTCCGGACGTGGCAACATACTCTCTGCTCGTTATGCCTCACAACCCGAACGAGATTTGGGTTGGGACGGAGATAGGGCTTTTCATTTCTACCGACAATGGTGGAACGTGGACGTACGCGAACGACGCTCTTCCAGCCGTTGCGATCTGGCAGTTAAGTGTGGTTGATGATCAGGTGGTTGCTGCGACACACGGGCGTGGAGTCTGGTCGGTGACGATTCCTCAACTTCTCAACGCGCCTCCGCCTGTCGTCACGTGGGCGCCACGGCTCAACAAATCCCAGCAAACGACTGGCGGAATATTCCCGATCAGCCTCTCCCTAAGGTCACCGTACGATTCAACTGTTGTGTTCGTTGACGGCAATCGGTTCACGGCAATTCCCGCGAATGATGCGGCGTCAGACTTGACCGTCAGCTACCCCGTCAGCCAATCTACTCCCATCACCATCGGAGCCACGAGCTATAAGAATGGCAAAGCCTACAAATCTTCAACTCGAACCTTCTCCGTGATGGTTTCCGTCCAACAGGAGAAACGGACGCCAACTTCTTTCAGTCTGAAGCAGAACTACCCGAACCCATTCAATCCGAGGACGAGCTTTGAGTTCGATTTGCCGATCTCGGAAGTTGTCAGCCTGAAGGTCTTCGATCTCTCGGGCAGAGAGGTAGCGACACTCGTTGACGGGAAGAGGGCGCCGGGCGTGCACGTGGTTTCCTGGGATGCAGCCGACGTATCGAGCGGCGTGTATCTCTACAGGATGCAAGCCGGCACGTTCCTTCAGACAGGAAAGATGGTGCTGACGAAGTGACGGATATATTAGTTGCGCAAAATTGTGCCCTCACAGGAGCTTCCTCAGATGAATGGTCCACACAGCCTAATCGTTACACACGTTCAAGAGATCGTTTGCATCGCGGAAGGATTTGATGATATGCTTCATCCAGTGAGAACTCTATGAGACTTACCATAACAAGAAAGATTGCTCTCCCCTTTGTGCTCATTCTGCTGCTTATGGCAGTGATGGCAATTGTCTCTTTCATCGGCCAATCGCTCAATTCACAAAACATCGAATCCATGCGCAATCACACGGCAAAGCAAGCCGTCGCCGTTGATCTCCAGATCGATTTTGCCGCGCTTTTGATGTCGGTGAATGACTACATCATTACTGGTAAGCAAGGGTATCGTGAAGAGTATTTCAAACAAAAAGATACTGTCCGCAAACACCTCCGCGAACTTCGTGCAGTCTCACTCACGGACCACGAGCGGGCCCACCTCGACACCGTCGAGAACAATATTCGCGGCGTCGAAGCGTATGCGGACTCAATTCTGAACATCCGCGTTGTTCCCACAGAAGGACACCTTGCGTCCTTGATGGAAACGATGGACTATCAGTACGGTCAGAGGGTGTCTTCACAGCTTACGGGTCTCTACGAAACTATCGGCGAGATCGTGCAGGCGCAAGCGGGCGAGATGGTTATTCTTGACCGCAGAGGATTCTTATACACAATCATTGCATTCCTCATTGCCTTCCCGATAGCGGTCATTGTGGTTTGGCTAACGATGAATCGGATTTCTCGTCCGCTCCTGCGGCTGGTGCATATGGCAGAACGGATTACGATGCGCGATTTTTCGGCCCGCCTGAAGGCAGAAACAGAAGATGAGATCGGCGTTCTCGTTGAGGCCTTCAATGCCATGGCAGAAGAGATCAGGCGGCGATACGACGAGTTGGAGAGTTTCGCCTACATCGTTGCCCACGATCTCAAGAACCCCATAACCGGAATCCGCGGCATGACGGAAATGACACTGACCGATGCCGGCAATACATTGGATGCCGAAAGCAAGGAGAATTTGTCGATCGTGATTCAAGCTAGCAACTCGATGATGGCACTGATTAACGACCTGTTAGATTTTGCACGCGCAGGCAAGATCGAGTTTGCACGGGAGCCGGTCCCCATGAACGAAATCCTCGATGATGTTCAGCGCGACATGCTGTTCTTCATCCGAGAACGAAAGGCGGAAATCGTAGTTCCGCAAGACCTCCCCGCGATCCGCTGCGACCCGATTCGGTTCTCACAAATCTGGAAGAACCTGCTCTCCAACGCCATCAAGTACAACGAAAACCCCGCGCCTCGCGTGGAGATCACGTGCGATAGTTCACAGCCTCGTTTCCACACGTTTGACGTGAAAGACAACGGGATCGGCCTGGACGAGAAGGATTATGAAACGATTTTTCATCCGTTCAAGAGAGCGCACACCAAGGATCGTTACGAAGGAACCGGTATCGGGCTTGCGATCGTCAAGCGCGTAGTGGACTTTCATGGCGGACGGATCTGGGTGACGTCAAGAAGAGGGGAAGGGACAACGTTTCATTTCACTCTTCCGAAAATCTCTGACCTTCGTAAAGAGTAACATTGTGAGATTGCACTTGAGTTGGAGGAGAACAATAATGCCAAGCGAAGAGCAAAACAGTCAAGCGAATGTTCAAAACCTTATACTCGAGAACGTTCCGGAGATCATTTACTTTGTAGAAGTGAATGGCGACTCCGCTCGTGGAGTGGTTAAGTTCGTCAGTCCGAGCGTGGAAGAAATCGTCGGATATACACGGGATGAGTTCATAAAGAATGCGGCGCTATGGATCAGCATTATCCATCCGGGCGACGTGCACGCCGTACAGCGACAAACAGAAGAGATGTTTGCAAAAAAGACGAGAGTTTCCCGCCGATACCGCCTTCGGCATAAAGTAACGGGTGAATACATCTGCATAGAGGATAGGCTGTCGTTAGTCATTGATGGCAATGGAAGAACTACAGGCTACGTTGGCGTTGCGAGAGAGGCGGAGCGTGAATTCGGAGAGATTGAGCAGAGATTCAAAGCCCAGTTCGATGGATTTCCATTACCGACCTACACATGGAAGATCCAAGGAGAACAGATCGTTTTAGTCGGATACAATGTTGCGGCAAGCCGGGTCATGGGGCAATATGTGCAGCAATTGTTGGGGAGGTCAGCTCGAGAAATCTATCCAGGCATGCCTGATATTCTTGAGGATTTCGGGAGGTGTTTATCGACGAAGGGAGCGATTCATCGAGAGAGGGCCCATCGTTTTCGGTCTTCTGGTGATGTGAGAGAGATGGCAGTAGACTATGTGTTTGTACCACCAGATATAATCATGGTGCACACAGAAGATATTACTGAGCGCAAACAGGCGGAGCAAGAGCTGCAAAAACTTTCTCGCGTTGTCCAGCAGACGGCTGATATTGTCTTCATTACTGATAGAAACGGCTTGATCGAATACGTCAATCCGGCCTTTGAAAAAACAACAGGATACATGCGCGAGGAAGTGATGGGCAAGACA
>DMMN01000255.1 GCA_003453835.1 Bacteroidota bacterium
TAATACGTTCACGCGAACGGTCAGGCTGAGGGTGGGAGGTCACGCGGGGGGGAGTGTCCCAGGTGCCTATCAATACAAATTCTACTATGCGGGAGTAAGTGAGTGGCCCAACGATCCGCTGAATCATTACGTGAATCAGAGCGACCCCAACAATAATTCCATCCTGTATGTGAAGCATCCGACCATCTACCAATTTATCCCCAATCAGCGAACAGGCGTTGTACGAACAGGCAATCCTGAGATTTCTGCGTATCTTTTCCCGGCGGTCGGCCAAAGCGTCGACACGAGTGCTATCGCTCTGGAAATAGATGGCCAGACTCATTCACGACTTGGTGCCTATTACAATCGGACGACGAAGCTGTTTCTCTACAGGATTCCCAACCGTCTGACCAGCGGTCAACACAAGATACGCCTGACCGTTGGCGGGGCGATGGATAGCGTTACGATCGACGTTCAGGCCGGATTCGTCCAGATCACGAATAGAGGCGATGTGGTGACACGTAATTCTCAAAGAACGCTGATGGGGACAGTCCAGGACGAGAACATCGAATCTGTTAAGATCGTTCGAAACAATCTCGATACGATCGAGGCGACTGTGGCGGCAGGGAAGTTCAGGAAAACGGTGTCACTTGTCGAAGGGAAGAATTCCTTCAGGGCAGTTGTTCGAGATTCTTCCGGAGTCATTCTGGTGTCCGACTCGGTCAGCTACACATTCTTCGTGAACCACGCACCGTCTGCCGACATCTTCTTTATTTCCGCCGGATCAAACCTCATCTTGAGTGCGAGCGGCAGCACCGATCCCGATTCAGGCCAGGGCTCTCGCCTCACATTCCGATGGTCAGCCGATGCTCGCAATCCGCAGGCGACGATCGTCGACACTTTGCCCGGGGCACAGGCAACCATCCCAAAGCCGGGCACTCCGGGCGAATATGTTTTCACTCTGATCGCTACCGATCCTGACGGCAACAAAGATACGACGAAAAACTTCTTTACACTTTCGGAGGATGGGACCGTGCAATCGGCATCGCTTGCGACTGTCCCTCGGTGGGTGAAGCAGGGAAGAGTCTACGAGCTGTTCTTCAAGTCTCTGACGCCCGAAGGAACAGTCAACGCTGCAGCGAAATACCTCCCATATCTCAAGAGCCTTGGCGTGAATATCCTCTGGGTGATGCCAATTATGGAGAACGCGTCGCCCATAAACAATCGGACCGGCCCAGGCTACAATATCAAGAACTTTACGAAGGTCGCCCCGGAATACGGATCGAACGAGGACTTCAAGAACTTCGTCCGACAGGCTCATCTGTTGGGCTTGAAAGTCGTTCTCGACGTCACGCCGAATCACACAAGCTATCTTCATCCGTTTATCCTCGACGCCCGACAGTTCGGAGAGAACTCGCAGTTCTGGAATTACTATCAACACTCTTTCATCAGTCACAATACAAACGGACTGGGGCAGAGTCTTACCCCGGATGGTTTCGTTTACTACTCCGGATTCTCCAGTCAATTGCTGAACTACAATTGGTCCGACATCGACGCCCGAACGTATATGATCGAGGTGTACAAATGGTGGGTGAAGGAGTTCGATATCGACGGCTATCGGTTCGATGTCTACTGGGGGCCGCGCCGTCGGGCGGCAAACGGCGCCGGAAACGAAAGTGAAATGGGTGTCCCCGTGCGCAAAGCTCTCAAGAAAATCAAGCCGGATATTTTCTTATTGGCTGAGGATGACGGGATAGGCGTCGGCACGGAGGCNNGTGGATTCCGGATACGATTGGGTCTTGTACGGAAGCGCCGTTCGTCCGTTTACGTTTGAGACGAACGGAATTGACAATCTGCACAATCGACTTTACAACGGAAACTTTTATCCAGGTCCGAATTCTTTCGCGTTGCGCTTTATGGAGAATCACGACGAGGAGAGGATAGCGTTTCATTATTCGTCGTACGAGAAGACGATGCCGGTTGCCACTGCACTTTTCACGACACCCGGGATTCCAATGGTCTACTCCGGACAGGAGGTTGGGACAGGTCCGGGCATCCAGGATTTCTATCAGCGCACCCGCGGAGTCATCGATTTCAATACGAACGCGAAAGAACTGTTGCTCCCTCACTATCAACGACTCGCCCATATCCGCGCGCAGTTCCCGGCCTTCTCCACGCAGCAGTTCGTTCGCATCCCCTCAGGATCCGGAAGTGTCTATTCTTTTGTGAGGACGCGCGTAGATGCTGATGGAATCGTCGCGGTCAATTTCGACGCAACAGCTCAAAATGTGACGCTCGCACTGAACTCCTCTCTCCTCGGCACAACGGTTCAGAACGGAAAGCTCTACCAAGCGAGCGATCTCTACAGCGACACTTCTTATGCCGTTGTCTTTAGCAATGGGGCCGCTTCGCTCTCTTTCCGGCTAAGACCATACGGAAGTGCGGTGTTTGTTCTGTCCGACTCCGCGAAGCGTGTGCTTCTCCCAACTCTCGTCAATGTTGACAGAACGGAGGGAAATAGGGCAGGGGTAACAGAATTTCGCCTGCATCAGAATTATCCCAATCCATTCAATGCGTCGACACGGATCTCGTATGAATTGCCGGTCGCGGCACACGTGACGCTCGCAATCTACAACATGCTTGGGGAGAAGATCACGATTCTCGTTGAGGCAATCCAGCCGACGGGGGGGCATACTGTGGAGTGGAACGGGAGAAGCTCGGAGGGTCACCCAGTCGCTTCGGGGATCTACTTCGCTCGCTTCCAGGCGGGCGGGTTCCGCGACAGCAAGAAGCTGATTCTCATTCGCTAGGATGCTGAATGCGCAGTGAAACAATACTCGACTCTGAGAACTAGCCGCCGAAATCCTAAATTCCTTTTTACCGCTTCTCTCGCTATATTAGGCCTGAATTTGTCATCAGTCAATTTTGCCGCAATTCCTATGAATGACGACTATCCAAAGACCGGAAAGACACTGTACCTCAATATCATCTGGCATCAACACCAGCCGCTCTATCTGGATCCGGAAACGGATCAACTGCAGGGGCCTTGGGTGCGCACGCACGGGACCAAGGACTACTACGACATGGTCTCGATCATCGAGCGATATCCGAATATTCATTTCACAGTGAACCTGACTTCGTCGCTTCTCTATCAGCTTGACGAATACTACGTGAAGCGGTTGAAGCCGTTCGTCGACTTCAGGAAGAACCGAATTGACGCTAAGAAGTACTTTGCCAAATTCCGAGGACGGACCGATCCTTGGATTGACCTGGCGCTGAAGCCAACAAGCAGCTTCGACCGTCAGGATCTTGCATTCCTCCTGACGAATGTCTGGAATGCATTCGGCATTAGCGACGTGATGTTTGGCAGGTTTCCGGAGTACGCCATGCTGAGGGAAAGATTCAGGTCGCTCGGATCGCAAGGTCTTTCGGAGCAAGAACTTCGGGAGATCAAGTTCTGGTTCTACATGGCGAATTTTGATCCTGATCTACTTGCACACAAGACAAGGCTCGCGACGGGAGCGACGATTGACCTGACGGACCTCATCTCACAGAATCACGATGGAACGTACCGCCTTCTGAAGATAGTTGGCGAAGAGGACTGCAACCGAATCGTGACCGAAACCGTCAAGGTACTCGCCGCAATTGTGCCTGCCCACAAGAAACTGATGTATCGGCCCGGCAGCCACAAGGGACAAGTGGAAGTCATCACGACGCCGTTCTATCATCCTATTCTGCCTCTGCTCTATGACAGTGATCTGGCGAAACTATGTCAGCCAAACACTCCAATGCCGACGCGCTTCCACTTTCCAATGGACGCCGAGGCTCAGGTCGCGAAAGCAGTGGTGTATTACAAGGAGCAGTTCGGTGTGTATCCGACCGGCATGTGGCCGGCGGAAGGATCAGTCGCGCACGACATCGTGCCGGTCTTCGCAAAACAGGGCATCAAATGGATCGCAACGGACGAGAAGATCCTTGCCAGATCGAAGCCAAGCGGTCAGCCGAAGTTTTATCCGTACTCTCTGCAGGTGCAGAAGGGAGGGAAGCATGCCGTCGCGATTGTCTTTCGCGAAACGGAGTTATCCGACAAGATCGGTTTTGTGTATCAGAATTATCGCGGGGAGGATGCCGCAGACGATTTTGTCCGTCACGTCCTGAGCTACCTTCCTTCGGAGAACGAACCCGATCGCTTGCTTACGGTGATTCTGGACGGTGAGAACGCCTGGGAATGGTACCGGCAAGACAACGATGGAAAAGAATTCCAAAACGCCCTCTACCATAAGCTCTCACGCCTCTATGAATCGAAACAAGTAATCACGACGACGACGACGGAATACCTGATGGGTAATCCTCATCGTAGCGTGCCGGCTCATCCGACTGAGTCAATGAAGACTCTCGAATGGCTCTGGCCTGGATCTTGGATCAACGCAAATTACGACACGTGGATTGGCGAGGACGAGGAGAATCGTGCCTGGGAGTATCTTCTCACCGCTCGAAGAGATCTGGAGAGCTCAGGGCTCAGGCCGCCTCATTCCAAGGCAAAGGCCGCCAAGAAGGGGACGAAGGCCTGGTATTCATCCAAAGCCTGGGAGTCAATGTATGCGGCGGAGGGATCCGATTGGTTTTGGTGGTACGGGACGGATCAAACAGCACCTGCCGGGGACAAACCTTTCGATCTGGCTTTCATCACTCATCTAAAAAACATCTACAAGTTTGCTAAACTCGCCGGGGCGAAAATTCCCACGAGAGATATTCAGCCGATCACGCAAGAGGCACAGGTTTCACCGACGCCCGCCCAAGGCACCATGGCCCGGAGCAGGGAAGACCTTGTGGTTGTCTCCTTTCGCGTGGATGCAAGAGAACTCTATGTTCGAAAGACCATCTACATCGTTGGGAATCATGAGAAGCTGGGAAATTGGGTTCCGAATAAGATACGTATGTTCGATGATGGCACGCACGGCGACGAGAAGTGTGATAGCGTTTGGACCCTGGATATTAGCCTACCCCCGGATACGGAGATAGAATACAAGTACACGAATAGTGGAGCCGAAGGGGGTTGGAATCCAGGTGAGGAGTTTCCGGGTCTGAATCGGCGACTTAGGACGAGCGCTGGGATCGGAGAGAAGCAGATAATCTATGATAAGTTCGGAAAGATGTGAACTGGTCTATCCCGTTGAATAAACTGAACTTAAGCCGTTTGATTTTGTTCAATGCCGCGGCGTTGAACCTTCGTTATCTCCTAGGCCTTTGCATACTCGCCGTCCTATCCGGATGTGCAGGGCCTCGAGCCGATAGTAAACGAGTCGTGATCTGGCATCAAATGAGGCCAGACGAACAGCGGGTGCTTCAGCGTCAACTCGCTCGTTACATATCGGAGCACCCTGGTGTGGAAGCCGTCGAGTTGTTTAAAGAAACGGAGACGCTGAGAAGCGCCTACGTCGTTGCGGCAATCGCAGGCCAGGGACCGGATCTCGTCTATGGCCCATCCGATCCGGTCGGGATCTACGAAGCCACCAGGAGCATCCGAGCGTTGGAAGACGTCTTTCCGGAGAGCTTCCTGGCGGAGTTCGATTCGTCCTCACTTCTTTGGTACAAGGGTCACCTTTACCAGATTGCGGACAAGATAGGCAATCATCTTGCTCTGGTCTACAATAAAAAATATGTTCAGAGGCCGCCTGAAACCGATATAGAACTGATAGAGTTATCTAAAAGAATTCAAGATGAATATGGCCACACTGCCGGGAGGCCAAACGTCTACGGCCTCACGTGGAACTACATCGAACCGTTCTTCTTCATCCCGTTTTATACGGGATTCGGTGGCTGGGTTCTTAAGGGTGATGGGGTTACACCAGCGCTCGACAATCCTTCCATGATAAAAGCGCTAAATTTCATCAAACGCTTGAGGGATGATGAGCGAATCGTTCCCAATGAGGCCGACTACGAAATCGCCGATGCTTTGTTCAAGGATGGGAAGGCGGCAATGCTGATCAATGGAGATTGGTCTTGGGCAGGATATGCACAGAAAGGAATAGACATCGGAATAGCGCCCCTCCCCCGGATGTCCGAAACCGGACTTTGGTGTGCTCCCATGACTTCACCAAAAGGCTACTCACTCAATGTGAACGTCAGTCCGGAGAAACTGCCGCTTGTTCAGGATCTCCTTCGTTTTCTGCTCTCAGAGGAAAGTCAGCTTGAAACCGTGAAGGAGTTGAACACCGCTCCGACGCGAAAATCACTCTATCAGAGCCCGGCGGTTCTCTCCAATGAGAATCTGCGGAACTCGCTACTGCAAATCAAGCGCGGCAAGCCGATGCCCGTGGTGTCCGAAATGCGCGCAGTGTGGGATGCAATGCGTCCCGGTTACCAGGCTGTGATGGGGGGAGCGAAATCACCGGAAGTGGCAGCCAAAGAGATGCAGGCGCTCGCGCTTCGAAAGATCCGCGAGATGAACGAATAGCTGGGAGTAGTCCAAGAGATGCCGTCGAGAGGTTCACGAAGCCGGTTTGTTTCTTCTGCGGTAACTGCTCTGCCTGACTTATTGCCCACTAAACACGCTAATTACACGAACGTTAGGACAGATCAGAGAACACTCTTGTGCTGAAATAAAACATTTCGCGTTTTCTGTGCCTGCCCTGACACTCTTCCAGGCGGGGTGTTTCATGGGTCGAAGAGTATCTTTACTTTCGAAGAGTTTTTCGCTGAGCAGTTGCCATCTGCGAGTCTAATTCCCTACAGATCTCAGTGAGACAACAAAGATCATTCATAGCGTTTCTGGTCGTTCCATCCTTCGTCCTGCTCGCAGCAGTGGTGTTCTACCCGTTTTTCTATAACGTGCTGCTGGCGTTCGGGAACATGAATCTGAACAGGATTCGTGAATGGGAATTGATTGGAATCCGGCAATTCGTCAAGATCTTCACGGAGCCGACGGAGCCCGGATTCTACGCGATCTTCGGAAAAACAATCATCTGGACGGTCGCCAATGTTTTCTTTCACGTCGTCATCGGGGTCATCCTGGCGCTTCTCCTCAATCAGAATCTGAAGGGGAAAGCGATTTATCGGACATTACTGATTCTCCCTTGGGCCATTCCGCAATACATCGTCGCGCTCACGTGGCGGGGGATGTTCAACTATGAATACGGTTCGATCAATCTCATCCTCACAAGATATCTGAATCTCCCGGCCGTCGAGTGGCTCCGAAGCCCGACGGAAGCTTTCATCGCCTGCATCCTCACCAATGTCTGGCTTGGCTTTCCCTTCATGATGGTCGTTGCTCTGGGTGCGCTCCAGAGCATTCCCCACGAACTCTATGAGGCGGCAGAGATCGACGGTGCCACGTGGTGGCACAGGTTGCGGACGATCACGCTTCCGCTCATCCGGCCCGTCATGATTCCGGCAATAACGTTGGGCACGGTCTGGACGTTTAACAACCTAAACATCGTCTGGCTTGTCAGCAACGGGGGCGAGCCTTCAGACAACACGCATATCCTTGTCTCGTTCGTGTACAAAGCCGCATTCAATTTCTACAGCTTCAGCTACGCGGCGGCGCTTTCTCTCGTCATCTTTCTGATTCTATTTGCGTTCAGTATGTTCTTCATGAAACAATCCAAAGCAACCGAGCCGGCGTACTGAGGGGAGTCTGTGCCAATTCAACCAAAACGAACGAAGCTTCTCCGATTGGCGGCATCGCACGCGATCCTGATCCTGTTCACGATCGTTGCGCTCTTCCCAATCTGGCAAGTCGCGCACATCTCCTTCCGTCCGGGGAACCAACTTCTGTCAACATCTTTCGAGTTTATCCCGGCGAATGCTACGGTGGACAACTACGTCAAGCTTTTTACGGAACGCGATTTCCTTCGCTGGATCGGAAACAGCGCGTTCGTCTCGTTGGTGGTAACCCTCACTGGCGTGGCGTTCGCGTCGATGGCGGGGTACGGTTTTTCGCGATTCAGGTTCCTGGGCCGAAAACTCGGATTGTTGAGCCTGCTGACGACTCAAATGTTCCCGGCGACGATGCTCTTGTTACCAATGTACATCATGCTGATCAAGTTAGGGCTCATCAACACGTATCTCGGAATCGTCATCGTCTATTCTGCGACGGCACTGCCGTTTTGCATCTGGACAATGAAGGGCTACTATGATACCATCCCGACAAGCCTTGAAGAGGCTGCCCGCATCGATGGTTGCTCGCAGTTCATGGCTTTCTACACGATCATTCTTCCGCTCGCCGCACCGGCGCTGGTGATCAAGGCACTCTTTTCGTTCATGACGGCGTGGTCGGAATACATCGTCGCTGCCCAAATCCTGCAAGAGACGCTCCTGTGGACGCTCCCGATCGGCCTCAAATCGTTCGAGTCGACCATGAGCACAGAATGGGGACTCTATGGCGCGGCCTCGTTGGTCGTCATGCTTCCGGTCGTTGTCCTCTTCCTTGCCTTGAGCCGGTGGCTCGTCTCCGGCCTGACGCTCGGTAGCGTGAAAGGTTGAGCGGACGTTGTGCGCCACGAATTCATACATTCGAACCAATCAGATAAATGATGAGCTCATCCTTTCTTCGACACATTTCTTTTTTCGGTCTTGCCGTTTCAGTTCTTTTGCTGGCATCAGATTGCTCAACCAAGAGGGATTCTGCCATGAGACTTGACGGCGAATGGTTTTTCAAGGTCGATTCGCTGGAGAGGGGGATGGAAGAACGGTGGTTCGTGGAACGGGCTGATCGTTCCGATTGGTCTGAAGTTGTCGTGCCCGAGCATTGGGATCGCTACGATCTCGAGGAGTATGATGGCGTCGGTTGGTTTGCGACGACCTTCGAGATCGAAGACCTCTCCAAGCCGCTGGCGTTGTTCTTCGGAGGAGTGGATGATGATGCCGAGGTATGGGTGAATGGAAAGAGTATCGGGACCCACATCGGATACAGTGAGCCGTTCTTCCTTGAGCTCAGCGACGCCGTGCGGCCCGGCGAGAATGAACTTGTCGTTCGCGTAAATGATTACTCCGGACCCGGGGGAATCTACAAACCCATATCGATCCTTCCCGTCGCGGAGGTCGAATCGCTCCTGCGGTCCAAATTCTCCGACGAGCCGGCACGTGAAAGCGCCGATTGGGTGAAGGATGCCGTGATCTATGAAGTGTATCTGAGATCCTTTTCAAAGGAAGGGACGTTTAAAGCGCTTGAGCGTCGATTGCACGAGATCAAAGACCTCGGAGTCACCGTCATATGGCTGATGCCGATTCATCCAGTGGGCGAGCTGAACAGAAAAGGAAACCTCGGCAGTCCCTATTCAATTCAAAACTACTATGCGACCAATCCGGAGTTCGGAACAATCGAAGATTTCAAGTCCCTGGTGAAGGCAACGCATGCACACGGTATGAAGATCATCCTTGACCTTGTCGTGAATCATACATCGTGGGATACAGAGATCATTCTCGATCACCCGGAATGGTACACGACGAATCGGAATGGGGAGATCGTTGCTCCTAATGCGGATTGGCGGGACGTTGCCGACTTCAACTACGATCGCCACGAGCTTCGGAAATACATCATGGAGATGATGGAGTACTGGGTTCGAGATGTCGGCGTGGACGGCTTCCGGTGCGATGTGGCCGAGATGGTGCCGACCGATTTCTGGGAGCGCGCCCGAAAGGAGCTCGATCAGATCAAACAGGTCATGCTGCTCTCGGAAGGTACCTTGCCTGAACATCATCTGAGTGCTTTCGATCTCACTTACTCTTGGAATGTGTACGATGTGCTGGGAAAAGTGATCCATGGGACGACTCCTGTGAAGGTATTCGATGAGATCCTGCGCAACGAGTCGCTGCAGTATCCGCGTGGCTCCTTGCGGATGAGGTTTAATACGAATCACGACAAGAACGCTTGGGACGAGCCGGCAGTGAAGAAGTTTTCTCCTCAAGGGGCAAAGGCGACGGCGTTGCTCACGTTCACGTTTCCGGGCGTTCCGCTTATCTACAACGGGGAAGAGGTCGGCAACGAGAAGGCGCTAAGCCTATTCGAGAAAACGGAGATTGATTGGCAACAAAACCCCACCGTGCGTCAATTCTTTAAACAACTCGGCACGTTGCGATCAAGTCAGGTTTCGCTCCGGCGAGGCGACTACACACCCCTCCCAAATTCCGATAACCAAAAGGTGTTTTCGTTTCTCCGTCGAAGCGGGGACGATCCTGTCATCGTCGTCATCAACTTCTCCAGNNAGGAAGTGAGCGTGTCGATTCCGGAATCTGTTCCGAATCGGCTCAAGGAGTATTTCACCGGATCGAACGCTAAGACCGCCGGCCGAAAGCTCACGCTCCATCTGGAGGGCCTCGACTACAAGGTCTTTCTCAAAAACTAATCCTGGGCACTTCCATGAAATTCCATACTGAGTATCTCTGGTACAACACCAAGAAACACCGTGAGTATCTGAACATCACCGGCGAGGTGGAGCGAATCCTGGAACAAAGCGGCATCAAGGACGGGATGATTCTCGTCTCGGCTATGCACATTACCGCCGCCGTGTACGTAAACGATGCCGAGCTCGGACTCATCGAGGATATCGATGAGTGGCTTGAACGGCTCGCCCCGTTCAATCCGGACTATCGGCATCATCGTACCGGTGAAACCAACGGAGATTCGCATCTGAAAAGCCTCCTGATGCACCATGAAGTTCTTGTGCCTGTGACTGATGGCAAGCTGGACTTCGGCCCGTGGCAACAGATCTACTATGCCGAGTTCGACGGTCAACGGAACAAGAGGGTCCTCGTGAAAGTGATGGGAGAGTAGACACTCGTTCGGGTTCGGAGATATTTCGTCGCGAGGATCCCGTCGTTGAATTCGACTGGTTACTATGAAACTACAACACGTGCTTGAATACATCCTCTTTCGACTCACGGCGGGGATTCTTGCTTTGCTGCCGCTGGAAATCGTGCAACGGTTGGGAGGATTGCTCGGCGAACTCGTCTATTCGCCCTTCGGTTATCGCCGCAGGGTAACGCTCGATAATCTGCGTCATGCTTTTCCGGAACGGTCGATGACGGAGCTGGACGTCATCGCGCGTGGGGCTTTTCGAAATGTGGGCATTGCATTCTTCGAATTGCTCTGGCTACCGAGAATGAGCGAACAAAGACTCTCGCAGCTCATGCATTTTGAGCATCCGGAGTCCGTCCGAGAAGTCTACAGCCGCGGAATGGGCGTCCTCCTTCTGACCGCTCATTTTGGCAATTGGGAGCTTCTGGCGCAGGGTCTGCCTGTCTGTAACGGAATACCCGTCAACGTTATTGCCAAGACGCAGTCGAATGCACTCGTCGACCGCCACATTAACAGGTTGCGGGCGCAGTTCGGCAACAAGGTTGTCCCGATGGATCTCGCAGTGCGTGAAGTCATTCGTGCCTTGCGCGCCGGCGAGGCCGTTGGAGTGATTGCCGACCAAAGCGCTCCGAAGGAAAACATCGCCGTTGATTTCTTCGGCCGCTCCGTACCGACTCATGAGGGCCCGGCTCTTTTCTGCCTGCGAATGGAGGCTCCCATCGTGCTGATGTTTGCAGTTCGCCAGGCGGATGGCTCGTACCGAGTGACATTTGAAGAGTTGGAGACAAAAGACTTCGTCGGCTATAGTGAGCAGAATGTTGTAGAACTGACAAGACGGCACGTCCATCGCACGGAAGAAATCATACGGCAATATCCTGACCAGTGGATGTGGATGCACAAGCGATGGAAGCACGTGCCCGATGTTGAACATCGAACCGATCTTCTGAAAGAAGTATGAGAAAGGTCGAGAACATCCTCATCGTGCAGACGGCATTCCTGGGCGATGCGGTCTTGACCCTGCCACTCGTGCAAGTGGTAAAGGAATTCTTCGCTCACTCCGCCATCGATGTCGTTGTCACCCCGCGTGCAAAAGAGCTCTTGACAAATCATCCTGCCATCAGCGAAGCCTTCGAATTCGACAAGAGAGGAGCCGACTCGGGCGTTGCCGGTCTCATTCGAATGGCCGGTGGATTGCGACGAAGGAAGTACGACCTCGCCATCGTTCCGCATAGGTCCCTGCGAAGCGCGCTGCTGGTTTGGCTGGCCCGTATTCCGCTGCGGATTGGATTCAACCGAAGCGCAGGTCGGTTTCTGTTCACGAAGACTGTGAAGTATGTGAAGGACTCGCACGAGATCGAGCGAAACCTCTCTCTGCTTTCAGCTCTCGGAATCATTGAGCGACGGAAGGAACTTCCCAGCCTTTACCCGTCTGCAGCGGATGGTAGGCGAGTCGACAAGCTCTTGTTCGATTTGGAGGTGTCCCATCCCGATCGACTCGTGGCGATCGCTCCGGGGAGTGTGTGGAACACGAAACGATGGCCGAAGGAGCGATTTGCATCGCTCGCCGTCAATCTCGACGACGCCGGTTTCGAGATTGTGCTCGTGGGAGGCGCGGAAGACCGGGAGTTGTGCGACGATATCCACAAACTCAGCGGATCGATGAGAGTCTACAACACGGCCGGGATGCTTTCTTTTCTTCAGTCCGCCGAATTGATACGACGGTGCACCGCCCTTGTCTCGAACGACAGCGCACCGATCCACNNTGTTCGGAGCAACGGTTCCGGAATTCGGTTTTGCTCCGATCGGGCAGTTTGACGCCGTCGTCGAAATCCGAGGCCTGAAATGCAGACCCTGCTCGATCCACGGGAGCGACAAATGCCCGATCAAGACCTTTGAATGCATGAAGGGAATCTCGCATGAGCGGGTATTTACCAAAACCATCGAAGTGATCGACAGGGCAAATGCATCGAAACCTCGCATCAATCTCAGTTGATTCAGCGACTCTGCATTCCATCACACAAGACTATTCTATGTCCCCTCACAGAATGAACTCACGCCTGAAAGTCTCGTTCCTACACGTTGTTCTTGCGTCCATCCTCTCGATGAACCTTGCCGCACAAGAGTCGCACCAAAGCGAGAAATGGACTCCGCAAGACCTTCTTTTCTCGGAGGCGCTCTCCCTGCCGGGCTATTCCCGGGAAAACCTTGGCAAGCTCGAATATCCGGCCATTGCCTCCGATCGGCATGGAACCGTTTTTGTCGTGTACGACTTCACGGACGAAGTCGGAAGGGAAGGCATCTACCTCAACAGCTTCGATAGCCGTACCATTCGCTTGCAAGAGACATCGCCTCAGAAATCGGGTCCTTTCTTGAAGTTTAAGCAGGCTCCCTCGTGGCGGGAAGTTGTGCAAGTAAGTTCCGCGCTCGGTTCTGAATATTCACCGAGCGTTGCCGTAACGCCGGACGACGTCGTATGGGTTGCCTGGTCGGCAAAACGGGACGAACGCTGGGAGATCTTCGCAAGGACTTTCTCAGATGGAGCGTTAGGAAACGAGATCCAACTCACGGCGAACGGTGAATATGATTTTCGGCCTCAGGTGCTCGCGGATCGATCGGGGAGAGTCTGGATTGTCTGGGAACGGGGCACACTCGACAGGCACATAAAGATCGTTACGAGATTCTTTGAGAAAGGAAGATGGTCCGAAGAACTGTTTATTGAAGAGAGGGCGGGTTACGCGTTCCGACCGGCGATGATCGAATCGCCCGACAAGAGCATCTGGTTTGCCTGGGATCACACTCAAGGGGCGAATGCGGATGTCTACATTCGAAATTTCAAGGCAGGCAAGCTGAGCCCTCCACAGCGGGTTACCAACCATCCCGCGATTGACAACAAGGCATCGCTTGCTTGGGCAGGAGGCAAGTTGTGGGTGGCGTGGACGACAAATCGGCGGGGGACGAACGACTGGGGCGTCATTCGATACACAATGATCCGCGCGTTCGACGGGACCTCATGGTTTGAACCCACCGGCTCAATGCAGGACATCGATCTAACAAGCAGATCAGAGACGCAATCATTTGAATTCCCAACCATCACCTTCGATCGGTCCGGCCGGCTGTATCTTTTCAATCGGCACGACCACGTGTTTAGTGCTGCGTACTACGAAGGAGGAGAGTGGAGCCGTTACTGGGATCTCGACGAACCTTCGTGGGGTTTGCGCGGTCTCTCCGTCGGCGGCGTCTGGNNGCGGCATACTACGAAAGAGGAGAGTGGAGTCGTTACTGGGACCTTGATGAGCCCTCGTGGGGTTTGCGAGGTCTCTCCGTAGAGGGCGTCTGGACGTCCGCCACGGATTTCTGGATGGCACGTCGGGATCGGAAGTCGATCACAATTCAGCTCATGGTCACAACAAATCCTCAGAAGAAGACAATCCGGTTGAAGAAATACAAAACCGTTGACTATCCGTCCGAGCTCAAGACGGTTGAAGCTCTCGGAGATCGCGGACCGACGAAGCATGGAAACGACAAGATCTACTACGGCGATGTTCACGTTCACACGGCGTACTCGGACGGCTCCGGAAGCTTCGATGATGTCTTGAATCTTTACAAGAATGTCTATCGGCGGGACTTTGTTGCGATCACGGACCACGATGCTCTCCGAGCAGGGGACAACCATTTCTCTCCCGGAGAGTGGGACTATTTGAAGGCGCTCAATGAGATCTACAATCAACCGGGAGTGTTTGTGACCATCAACGGCTATGAATGGACGCACTCCACCTGGAGCGGAAGACAGGATTCGACAAGTCGGGTCGGCCACAAGAATATATATTTCAAGGGAGGGGAATCGAGCCCGCTCTTTAGTCATAAAGGATCAGTTGCCTATGATCCGGTGACGCTCTTCAAAACGCTCCACCATGCCGACGCAATCGCGTTCCCTCACCATCCTGCTTGGGGTGGAATCACGTGGGAGGAGAATGATCCGGAAGTTCAGACGAACTATGAGATCGTCTCGATCCATGGAGCCAATGAATACGCGGGGAATCTGCCCATTCCGCACCGTGGCGGTATGCCCGGAAGCTTTGCACAGGACGGACTCGAAAAAGGTGTTCGCATCGGATTCGTTGGAGGCTCAGATTCGCACGGTCTGTTCTTCCACGCTCATGAGGGATGGCGCGAGGATCCGTACAAAGGAGGTCTCACTGCCGTCCTGCTTCGAGGACTGCTAACGAGAGAAAACGTGTGGGAGGCACTCAAGGCGCGAGCGAACTACGCGACGTCCGGAGAAAAACTGTACCTGGAATTCTCCATCAACGGTCTTCCGATGGGTAGCGAGGTTCGCGTTTCCAAACCTCCCATCATCTCCTTCGAAGCAAGATCCGACAAGCTCCTCTACGCTTACATCCTTCGCAACGGCAAGGAACGGTTCGTCTCCGGTCCCATCGATGCGCGGATGGCTCGATATGTGGGAATCGAAGATGAGACGATTGCACCAGGGAAAAACTACTACTACTTGAGAGTTGTCTACAAAGATGGATCCGTTGCATGGTCAAGTCCCATCTGGGTGGAATACGAACCGTAGGAGCTGGAAAAGACAGACGCCGCGGATACCTGAAGTGCCGTGGGACCGCAGAGAGAGGAAGGGCGGCTTAGCGGCGGAAGTGCTCCCTCCCACAGGAGAGGACGTTAGAGCGTCGCCCATGTGTTCAGGGATCGATCAAGTGTGATGAGCTTCAAATCGATCTCTTTCCTTGCCTTCTCGCGCTTAGTTTTGTATCTTTGCTACGCATTTTTTGCGCCCGTAGCTCAGCTGGATAGAGCGACAGCCTNNGTCGGGCGTTCGAATCGCCCCGGGCGCACAGGTCAGGATGCACGGAGGGGGAGCCCAAACCGACTCTCCTCCAATCACGTAAGTAACCGGGCAGGCGAGGAGACGTTTCGTCCTGCGCTGGACTGATTGGACGATCTACTCCGGCCTGATGTCGAACTTGCAGATCACTCATCAACACTTAGGAACGACGAATGCTCAAAGCACAGAAGAAGATCTCGAAACGCGAGATCAAAGAAGACAAACTCGTTACATCATATTTCGAGGCGAAATCCTGGTATCAAGAGAACAAGAAGCTCGTCAGCAGCGTCCTCACTGGCTTGGTTGTTGTCGTCATCGGCATCGTTGTCATCACGAACAACATGCGAACAAACAATGAAAAAGCGACGGCCGAGCTCGGCAAAGTCATCCGTTACTACGACCAGGGGCAATATGAACTGGCAATCAACGGGAATCCCCAGGAAAACGTCCGCGGATTGGCCGCCATTGTGAGTGACTACGGCAGCACGGAATCAGGAGAGATTGCCACTCTGTACCTTGCCAATTCGTACTACGCTCAGGAGAATTATGACAAGGCCCTCGAGTTTTATCTCGATGTCGACGTGAGCGATGAGCTCCTTTCTGCCACGGCGCTGGCCGGAGCGGCTGGGTGTTACGAGGCAAAAGGGGATCATGAAACGGCGGCGACCTATTTTGAAAGGGCCGCATTCAAGAACGGAAAGGGCGTGCTCGCCCCGGAGAACATCTTCCACGCCGCCCATAACTTTTCTCTCGCCGGAAAGAAAGAAAAGGCGGTCGAGCTCTACAAGAAGTTGAAGAAGGACCATCCGACTTCATCGTACGCACGGGACATCGAGCGCTACATTGCCGAAGCCGGCTCATAAACTCGGCTCGTCGTCCGCTCACGCATTCGATTGACCACGATTCTACAATTGC
>DMMN01000381.1:0-197 GCA_003453835.1 Bacteroidota bacterium
TGCGTCAGGCAGTCGGGCGGGTATCCAATTGAGCTACAGGCGCGAGTTTCTAGAATCTTGAATTGAAGAACTGCGGTTCGAAAATACGAAACAAAACGACGCGATGCAACCTCGATCCCGGACAAGTCCTAGCTTCCCAAAACATAACTGCCCAGAGAAAGAAAGAATCAGAAGATTTCCAACCACCGATGGCACAC
>DMMN01000381.1:270-7582 GCA_003453835.1 Bacteroidota bacterium
TTCGACTCCGTTGCGCTCCCCCTTAAACGTTTCATTCACGTGTTCTACAAGTTCGAAAGTTGAGGCATTCACTTCGTTCCTGTTGCTCTTCGACGGTCTTAACCCACGAATCTGCACGATTCTCCGCGAAGGTTTTGCTCGGTGTGAGATTGTCTTCAGACCGAGAATCGATGAGCAGTCCGACCGGCAGCGGAGGGTCATCACCTACGACGATCTACCCAGATTGTCGGATTATGGTGATAACACCATTCAGATGGAGAGCTATGACGGGCTGGAGCGCCAGTGATATCTGTTTTCCACCAATTTGAACAAATCCATCTGGCACGAGCTTTGAAAGAGACTGATACTGTGGATTGAACTACCTATCGAACCTCAACGAACTCGTGCCTGACAACCTCCCTCTGAATGTTCTGACGATTGCGTTTGGCCTCTTCGTTGGCACATACGGATCACTCATCGGTGTTGGAGGGGGATTCCTTGTCGTTCCAGCTTTGCTGTGGCAAGGGGCAAGTCCGCAACAGGCGATAGGAACGTCACTCCTGGTGGTTTTCCTGAACGCCTTGTCGGGAAGTATCTCGTACGCCCGCAAGAGAAGGATCGATCTCCACACCGGCATCCTGTTGTCGGTGTGGGTGTTTCCGGGAGCCTTAGGAGGCGTCTTCCTTTCTTCCATGTTTTCCGCCAAATCATTCTCTTTCGCGTTTGGGTTTCTTCTTCTCCTCTTGTCTGTCTTTCTTTTCCTGAGGCCGGTCGGTCAACCGGAGGAAAGAGTCCTTGCCAGTGATACGGATCTTGGATGGTGGAGAAGAAGAACAACGCGCCACATGCCGAATGGGAATGGCGGCACTCTCTCGTACTCCTTTCACACAGCGCGAGGATACCTGCTCAGCTTCTTAGTCGGCTTTGTGTCGAGCTTGTTTGGAATCGGAGGGGGGATAATTCATGTGCCCGCCATGGTGCATTTCTTGAATTTCCCGGTGCATATAGCAACCGCAACATCGCTATTCATTCTCGCAATCTCTGCGGGGATTGGAGCTGTAGCGCATCTTCTCCTCGGTAATGTTCTGCCTGTTCCAGCTCTCCTGATCGGCGCCGGCGTCGTCTTCGGTGCGCAGTTGGGAGCGTACATCTCTCCTCGCGTGCATGCTCAATGGTTGGTTCGGCTTCTCTCTCTTGCGCTTGTCGCAGTCTCCATGAAGCTCCTCGTACTCTAGCCGGAAACAAAACATCGATGAACTTTGGATTCATTGTCGACAACCGTAAATGTATCGGATGCCATGCCTGCACCGTCGCGTGCAAATCCGAGCATGAAGTTCCCATTGGCGTAAACCGAACGTGGGTGAAGTATATCGAGAAAGGGGAATTCCCTTACACGCAGCGGACATTCACCGTGATGCGATGCAACCATTGTGCGAACGCACCGTGCGTGGAGATCTGTCCGGTGACGGCCTTGTACACGAGAACGGATGGCATCGTTGATTTTGACAACCAACGATGCATCGGCTGCAAAGCATGCACACAGGCATGTCCGTACGACGCGCTCTTCATCAATCCCGAAAATAATACAGCCGCGAAATGTAACTATTGTGCGCACAGGGTCGACATTGGTTTGGAACCTGCATGCGTGAACGTGTGTCCCGAACATGCGATCGTTTCCGGTCNNAAATCGCCACGCTGCTGAACACTCAGCGTGTGCAAGTGCGGAAGCCCGAGAAGGGAACCAAGCCGAAGCTCTTTTATATTGACGGCGACGGGGCCGCGCTTACCCCCATCGCCGCGGAACAACAGGCAGCCTACGTCTGGAGTGCCCAGGCGCGCGGGGTCGGACATCATGTGCGCGAGATCGATGAAAGCAGTCCGTCAGGTAATGGCAACGGATCTGTTGACCTTCGGTTCCTGGTTGGAGCCTCCGCATCGAAAGCTTCCTGGTGGAATTTGCTCGTCTCGCCGGAGAAGGCCCGGCGGGTGTACGATGCCCCGAGCAAGGGAATCCTCTGGGGCTGGGAGGTTCCGGCCTATCTTTGGACGAAAGCGATTGCTTCAGGGGCTGCATCGCTTCCGTTTTCGCTTTCAACCTTTGGAAGGGGGAATGAACAACTTGAGTGGATCGGCGTCGTTATGAGCCTTGTGTTCCTCGGTCTGACAGGTCTCTTCCTGATTGCGGATTTGGATCGGCCCGATCGTTTTCTCAACGTTCTCTTTCGTCCGCAGTGGAAATCCTGGCTCGTCAAGGGAGCGTACACCATTACGTGTTTCGGCGGATTGTTGACGTTCTGGATTATCGCGAAACTCCTCGATTGGCATGCCGCAGCGATGACAATCGGACTCATAACGATTCCCTTCGCTATCCTGAGCGCAGTCTACACCGCATTCCTTTTTGCACAAGCAAAAGGGCGCGACTACTGGCAACACCCGACGCTCCCGGTGCATATGTTCCTACATTCGATCATGGCTGGATCAGCCGCACTTGTAATCGCAAGCGGTTTTGGTAATCGTATCGACATAAGCACTGCAACGTTTCTCTCCACGGGTCTTCTCTGGTCGACAGGAGCGCATGCACTGCTCTCGGTTGCAGAGATGTTCATGCACCACGCCACGCAGGATGCAAAGCTCGCATCGAAGATAATCACTCACGGCAAGTTTAAGATGCCGTTTTGGCTCGGCGTGATTCTCGTTGGCAACATCCTGCCGATCATCATTCTCGCTTTTGCGCCAACACAGTCAATGCTGGTGCTTGCATCGTTCGGTGTGCTTGCCGGGATTGCTATATTGAATTCCATCACGGTGCGCGCTCCTCAACTGATTCCATTGAGCTGACCAATAGGCATTTGAGGGACACGCTCCATACTTCTACCCATGAACAAATCGATGATGGCGAAACCATCTATTATTGAACGCGTTGCAGAGCATCTCGGACTCATCTCGAAACTCCATCGCCACAAAGGAGTCGATTATCTCGAGGACGAACGACTGCTCCCTTCGTTGACGGAGCCTGGAGACCTGACGACGTATCCCCCGCCGGAGCGCTGGAACGATTGGGTGGAGTATGAAGCAACCGCGTGGCCCCGACGTGTGGAGAAACACTATGATATCGTCCCAACCACGTGCTTCAACTGCGAGTCGGCGTGTGGCTTACTCACCTATATCGACAAAGAAACGAATGAAGTGCGAAAGTTCGAAGGAAATCCCTTTCATCCGGGGAGTCGAGGAAGGAATTGCGCAAAAGGTCCCGCGACGATCAATCAAATCCAGGATACCGATCGTATACTCTATCCGCTTCGCCGTGTTGGAAAACGGGGTGACGGGAAGTGGGAGCGCGTCTCGTGGAACGCTGTTCTCGAGGATCTTGCGTCGCGTATTCGTCGCGCGCTTCAGGAAAAGCGACACAACGAGATCGTCTATCACGTTGGACGGCCCGGCCACGAAGGATATATGGAGCGCGTGCTTCAAGCATGGGGCGTTGACGGTCACAACAGTCATACAAACATCTGCTCCGCCGGCGCCCGGTTTGGCTATGCGATCTGGCAAGGATTCGACCGTCCTTCGCCCGACCACGCGAATGCACAATTCATCTTGCTCATCAGCTCGCATCTTGAAACCGGACATTATTTCAATCCACACGCACAACGCATCATTGAAGGAATGATGAAAGGCGCCAAGCTGTGTGTGATGGACATGCGTCTCTCCAACACGGCAAGCATGGCAGACTACTGGATGCCCACGCATCCCGGCACGGAGGCGGCAGTTCTTCTTGCAATGGCAAGAGTCATTCTGGATGAAGGGTTGTACAGCAAGGAGTTCCTGCGGGATTGGGTCAATTGGGACGAATATCTGAAATACAAGAATCGCCAGGGAACAACATTCGATGATTTCATCGCGGCATTGAAGGAAGAATATGCACAGTTCACTCCTGAGTTTGCTGCCGCGGAAGCAAGCGTCTCTGCGGCGATGATTGTCGAGGTTGCCCGATCGATTGGAAGAGCGGGCTCGCGTTTCTCAGCCCACACCTGGCGCAGCGCTGCGAGCGGCAATCTCGGCGGATGGCAGGTTGCGCGCGCACTGCATTTTCTAAATGTGCTGACGGGGAGTGTCGGAACGGAAGGAGGAACGCTGCCGAGCGGGTGGAGCAAATTCAAACCGAAATTCTTCGATGTGCCGCCGGCACAGAAGTTCTGGAATGAGCTGCACTGGCCGAACGAGTATCCGCTTGCCCACTACGAGATGAGTTTTTTGCTGCCGCATTTTCTAAAAGAAGGCCGCGGGAAACTCGATGTGTACTTCACGCGCGTATTCAATCCTGTGTGGACGTACCCCGACGGCTTCACGTGGGTCGAAGCGCTCAGCGACGAGTCAAAGATTGGCTTGCACGCAACGCTCACGCCCACGTGGAATGAGACGGCGTATTTTGCGGACTACGTCCTGCCCATGGGGCACGCTTCCGAACGGCACGACATCAATAGCTACGAGACGCATGCAGGGATGTGGATTGCCTTTCGGCAGCCTGTGATGCGGGAGGTTGCGCGAAGAAATGGAAAGCACGTACGGTTCACCTACGAGGTGAATCCCGGAGAAGTGTGGGAAGAGGATGAATTCTGGATCGAGCTCTCGTGGCGCATCGACCCGGATGGGTCGCTCGGCATCCGCAAACACTTTGAATCACCGTACCGGCCCGGAGAGAAAATTACGATCGATGAGTATTATCGATTCATTTTTGACCACGTCCCCGGACTTCCTCAGGCAGCGGAGAAAGAGAATCTTACGCCTCTGGACTACATGCGGAAGTACGGAGCGTTTGAGGTTGAGCGAAATGTCTCTCTTCGCCATCTCAAGCCTCTTCCGAAGTCCGAACTGGGAGGCACATCGATCGACGAGAAGACGAAACGAGTGATGAACGCAGGGAAGCCTGTCGGGATCGTGATCGACGGGGTAGCGGTCGAAGGCTTCCCAACCCCTTCCCGCAAGCAGGAGTTCTTTTCGAAGACTATGGTCGACTGGAAATGGGGAGAGCATGCTCTTCCCGGCTACATCAGGAGTCACGTCGATTGGAAGGAGATGAAGAGAGAAGAGGGAGAGTTCTGTCTCGTGCCGACATTTCGCTTGCCGACACTGATTCACACTCGCTCCGGCAATGCCAAGTGGCTTGCAGAGATCTCGCATCGCAACCCGATTTGGCTTCATCCANNGATGCCGAGCGGCTTGGCGTGGTGAACGGTTCGCTCGTTCGCGTTACGACCGAGATCGGCTATTTTGTCGACCGTGTTTGGCTGACAGAAGGGATCAAACCCGGCGTGCTTGCGTGTTCGCACCATATTGGACGCTGGCGCAGGGAGCAAGACCCGAGCGCGAATCGTTGGGCCACGAACACAGTCAACATTCAGCATGTGGAGCCGGGCAAATGGAGAATGCGGACAATGAAACAAATCGAGCGATACAACAGCAGCGATGCCGACTCCGGACGGATCTTCTGGCAAGACGGTGGCGTTCATCAGAACATTACCTTCCCCGTTCATCCCGATCCTATCAGCGGTATGCACTGCTGGCATCAGAAGGTGCGCGTGGAGAAAGCGCTCGCGGAAGACCGATACGGTGACGTCTCTGTCGATACAAACAAATCGTTTCAGGTGTTCAAACAATGGCTTGCGCTCACCAGGCCTGCGCCGGGGCCGGATGCNNTCCGCTCAAACCGCATCAGGACGCGTATTTGCTCCGATAGATTGTCGGAGGCCGTAATAGAACAGAAGCCGTGAGACAACAATCCTCGGCCGCAAAGCAGGTCAGCGTGTTCCTGGTGGCGGGATGTTCACCTTGGTCTGGCGATGCTGAAAAGGTATTCCCATTCTCAAAAGAAATCGTTACGTTGTGAACAAATCATTCTTCACGTGAAAGCTCCTCCTATTCTGTAGCTGATCGGAGAGACCATGTTTGTGAAGCGTCGAGGGCTGAAGTACAAGTTCATTCTCGGTTCTATCGCCGCCATTGTTGTTGCCACAGCTCTAACCACAACGCTGCTCCTCATTCTCGTTGACAGTTCACCACAGCACATCATCATCTACCTGCTCTTTGCGTCGGTCTTCTACGTCCTCATCGGATCGACCCTCATTCTGTTCCTCTCGAAGATTATGGTGCAACCCGTCATATCCTTGACGGAGAAGGTGCACGAAGTACGGAACGGCAACTTCGACATCTCGATTGAGAACAAGAGCTCGGGGGATGAGATGGGAGAGCTGTTCGAGGGATTCAACGCGATGGTGAAGGACTTGAAGACTTCCATCAGTGATCTGCGTGCGGAAAAGGAAAAGGCGGAGCTGTACTCCCGGCAGTTATACGATAGCAAAGCGAAGCTCGAAGCGATTTTCAACGGTATTTCCGACGGCATTATGGTGATCAATCGGGACTTTCGCATCATTGCTGTCAATCCATTCTTCGAGAAGATCATGGGCCATCCGCCGCCGGAGTTGGTGGGCCATCACTGCTACGAGATGTGCCATGACGGCGGCTACTTGTGTCAGGGCTGCAATGCGATCGCAACGTTTGAATCCGGTCGCTATCTCTCGAGCATGCGAACGGTTGCGGATAAAGCCGGCGAGAAACGGTACTTTGACGTCCACAATTTTCCCTTGAGAAACGAGAAAGGGGAAGTCCAACAAGTAATTGAATACGTGAAGGAAGTGACCGGCGTGATCCGCGCCCGGGAGAAGTTGGAACAGTCACGTCGCTTAGCCGAGTTGGGCGAGCTGGCGGCGAAAGTTGCCCATGAAGTCCGCAATCCACTGCACGCCATCGAAGGCGCAGCGCATTACTTACTCAACGAATTCCAAACGAACAACATCATCACGACGTTTGGAACACTCATTCGAGATCAGGTCGCCCGGCTGAACAAAGTCACCTCCGATCTGCTGAATTATGCGAAGCCGATGACTGCCGACCTGGCACCCGGCCAGGTCGTTCCCATCATTCAACGCTCGTTAGACATTGTGAAGCACCATCTCGAAGCGAAAGGAATCAACGTCCGATTCTCGTACCCGCACGAGCTGCCGTTGATTCTGATCGACGGGCGGCAATTGGAGCAGGCAATCATCAACCTGGTAGTGAACGCCGCTGACGCGATGTCGTACTGCGGGCAGCTTGTCGTCGAAGTGAAAACGCTTGAGTCGCCATCGAATGGTATTGATGAAGGGATTCAGATCGCCGTCGCGGACGATGGTTGCGGGATGGATGACCAGGTCCGCAAGATGATGTTCTCCCCCTTCTTCACAACGAAGGAAAAGGGGAAAGGCACCGGTTTGGGGCTGTCGACGGTTTACGGGATCGT
>DMMN01000380.1 GCA_003453835.1 Bacteroidota bacterium
TTCCCGAAGCCGGCGCGTCGAGCATGTCTCATTGAAGAACTCAACAGCAAGATCAACAACTTCCCCTGCCGTTGTTGCTCTGCTGCTCCCCGCAGTGAGATGATAGGTCTTACCGATGCCTTTGTTGGTGTTCAGGAAAATGTGGCAGAGAGCATCACAGACGTAGTCAACGGGTACCACATCCGTCGGCGTATGGTGCGATCCGGGGAGAATCCGTAGGAGTCCACGATGGATAAGCTTCAGCGGGAAGTAGAGGACATTGAACGTCAAAGTTCTCCCGGAGAGGGAATCACCAACGATGATGCTCGGCCGGAAGACGGTGATCGGCAGCTCCTTCATGAGGCTTCTCACGTGTCGCTCGGATTCAAATTTCGATCGCTCATACGTATTTGCAAAGTCCTGGCCGCAATCCAGTTCATCCTCGAAAACATCCCCGCTTCGCTTCCCCGATACGTACGCTGTGCTGACGTAGGCCACGCGTTGGAGTTTGCCGGCACTCATCGCATGCTGGGCCAGTTGCATGACCTTCGAAGTCCCGCTGACGTTGATGCGTCGTGCCTCCTCGAGCGGCAATTGAAATTGCACGCTCGCCGCGGAATGAATGATGTGAGTTACCGAACTGGAGAGGTCGGTGTAGAGAGAATCGGGAAGCCCGAGGCGTTCTGCCGGAATATCACCTTCAAGCACCGTGATACGGCGCTTGACGTCGTCCGACACTAGTTCGGGTGACACGTGCGCAAGGAGGTCGGTTAGCCGGCGCCGCGCGTCGCGTTCTCCCCTGCCGCGAACAAGTAGCACGAGTTGTGATGTATTGTCGTTTCGCAGAACGCGCGGTATGAGATTGCTGCCGACTAATCCCGTTGCGCCCGTCAGAAATATCACGTTGTTCATGACTCTCTCCTTGCGATGTCCGACCGTATCTTACTCATTGCAGGCCCCTTCGTTGTCACGAAAATGTCATTCTGCCGTCAATGTTTCTCAAGGCGCCATGAGAATCCTCCCAGAGCATGGCGGGCAGGAGGGGGCCGGCGGTCGATAGCAGTCTTCGTTCGACGTTTCTCGACCCAACGGCCTCGGCGCGGCGATGCAGTGAACGATGCACGCGTCGGAGCCGAGAGCCATTGAGTGTTCATTGTCGTCCGACCGTCCCATCTACTTTCCCCAGCTTGTAATCGCGTACCCGAAGATGATCGAGAATCGGTTCCCGTCCCTGCTCGTTGCCACGGCAACGTTGATCGGAATGCTCACCCCGCCATAGTTGATCGATTTTCCAACGGCGAAGACAAGAGACGTCGCCAACTTGCCCCCTCCGCCGATCAGAATGTTTGGGCCCATGCCGATTTCAATTCCCTCAGGAAGCCGAACGCCCATAGCAAGCGTGGCGCTTGGTATGATTGTTCCGTACTCAACGCCTCCAATGAAGGGAATCGTTTGGATGACGAACGACGGACCACCCCCCTCGGGGATGACCTGATACTCGAAATGCCACCCGAATTGGCTAATGAGCGTGCCGATGTTTTTGTCTTTGAGCTTCTGTACGAGAGTCGAGTTCCCCGGTACGAAGGTAACTCCGAGGCGCGGTCCACCGAGATTTCGCTCTGCAAACCTGAGCTCCTCCTCGACGACGGTTCGCTGGGCGCGGGCTTGTTCTGAAAGAACTGCACACGCGCAAACGATGAAGATGATTCCTGATTTGAAGATCTTGCTGGTCATGGCGACCTCCTCTTGTGTGTGGTTTGTGGTTTAGCCGTTTGTGTCGGCTTCAAAAGTCATTTCGTTCCGGACCTTCGTCACTACAATTTGAGCCGATTCAACTTCCCCCACGCTCAACCCGTCGCAGATCAATCCGAATCCGGCCGGGGTGCGCCGTTCGAGGTCCCGAAAAACTGCCGGATCGTCTTCGATTTCTCCTCGTCGGTCATGCCCTTGAGATCAAGACTCGCTGTTCCCTCACCCTCCGCGCTGCTCACGCCCCCCACGATACCGCCAAGCACACAGCCGAGGAGGATGGGCGTTACCGCAGTTGTAGAACCCGTGTTGGTCAATTGAAGGCCGAGCCCTGCTGCTGCACCGACAGCTCCCCCGATCCCCGCGCCAAGAAGAGCTCCGTACAATGACGTGGAGCTCTTTCGGACGTGAATCTCGATGATCGATCCCACGGGCATGGGGGTGACGCGTCGCCCTCGTAAGATGTAGAGCGTGTCGTTGCTAACTCGATCGAATTGAGCGTCAGGTATGACTCTGTTCTCCGTCAATCGAAGCCAGAGATGTTCGTCTTGTGATCGAGATGCAGACAGTGCGACGAGGTTAAGAAGGACAATCATCCAAAGTGTCTTCATCGTTCTTCCTCCTTGAGATTAACGCGACGGACCTTTTTCGGAACGAGGAGTATCCGCTTGGCGATACTGTCACAGCCAGCCTTTCATGCGGTACCAGTCGTAGGTCTTCCATATTCCTTCTACAAGAGACACACGTGGCCGGAATCCTAACTGCGCCCGAGCCTTCTCGATAGAGCACGACCAGCAGGGCTGAACAGCCTCTCGCGCCTTCTGGATATTGAAAAATATCTGGCGATCCGTGAGTCTTCCATAGACCTCGGCAACGGCTCCGGCCAGCAACACAATCGTATGCGGTACGTGGAGTCTGACCGGTCGCCGACCCACGGCATCTGCGATCGTACTTCCGATCTCTTCGGTCGTATAATCCCTTCCGCTTCCAAGGAAATAGGTCTCCCCGATCGCACGCGGACTTTCGCCTGCGAGGATGATGCCATCCACAAGATCATCTGCGTAGATCAAGTTCAGAAGTTTTCGGCCAAATCCGATAAGGAGTTGAACGCCTCTGCCGATGAGCTTGAAATATTCAAGAAGATCGCGTTCGTGAGGGCCATAGACGGCCGAAGGTCGGAGGATCGTGACGGGAACGCGACTACTCAATCGTCTTGCTTCGACCTCGCCGAGCATCTTGCTTCTTCCATAGTCAGAGACCGGATGAAAGGATGCGTCTTCCGTCAAAGGATCGCCACCAACAGAGGGACCGACGGCTGCGAGACTGCTGACGTGGACGAATCGCTGCAATCGATGGCCAACCTGCAAGCAAGCGTCCACAAGGTGCCTTGTTGCGATTTGGTTTCCGGTATAATACTCACGGTCGGATCGCGTTCTCGTAACGCCTGCCAGGTGATACACAGCATCCGTGTCTGTCAATGCCGTCTTCCACTCGGTTGAAGTGCTCAAGTCGCCGATGACGATTCTTGCTCCAAGTGATTCAAGAGGCTGCGCCTTGGCCCTTGAGCGAACCAGGCACCGTACGTTGTGCCCCATCGATCTCAGCCTTCGCAGGAGATGTCCGCCAATGAATCCGGTCGCCCCGGTAAGGAGAATGTTCATCGGATCGCCTCCATCGGTTCGAGGTGCGGAGCGACATGGCGTTCGAGATCGAATGGCGCGACAGCGTTGGCACGAATGAGCCAATCGAGAGTCAGCCGTAGTGCCCCNNTGCCCCGGCCAGGGGTGTGATTTCGTATCCGATCTCAAGTTGCGCTCGACGAGACGAGTATGCCCAGTCGGTTAAGAACGTCTGTGCCCAACCTGGAGTAATGAGCGGATACATTCCAAGAAGCCTTGCGCGAAGCTCCTCTTCCTCAGAAAAGAGCATCGCCGCGAGCGCTGGAAGGTGCAGGAGGAGTCGGTTTCGTTCGGCAACTCCGGCGAGTGTCGCGAAGAATTCGTTGAACGAAACGTTTTCTCCACCGAGGATGTAGTTTTCGCCGGTTCTGCCGTGCTGCATGGCAAGGTCGTACCCGCGCACCAGGTCGTCGAGGAAGACATAATTCCCAATCATCCTGCCGTTGCCGAGAATGAGCCGCCACGACCCGCGGACGTACATGGCGATCATCTTTGTAACCGAGTTGGATTCGTTGAGCGGACCGGGGCCAAAGACGCGCGTCGGATTGACGATTACCGCGTCAAGTCCAAGCTGAACATATTTACGTACCAACTCTTCCGCGACGTACTTCGAGTGTTCATATGGTGTGAAAAATGGTGCCGTGCGGCGAGTGCACTCCGTCACTTCGGATCCATTGGACGGACCGAAGGTCAGGTTGCTCGATGTATGAACAACCCTTCTGACCCCCAGTTTCAGGGCCGATGAGAGCACGATCTCCGTACCTGAAACATTGACGTCGTAGAAGGTCTGGGGATCGGGCGCCCAATTCCTTGCGTACGCTGCCAGGTGAAATACGCGATCGCAACCCTCCATCGCTTGATCGACGTCTCGACGCGAGAGGATATCACCGAGGAAAAGTCGGACTCGGGGATGTGGAGAGGCGCTCATCTCGGGTGTCGGCAGGCCCAGGACATGGACCCGCTCGCCGCGGTTTGCCAGGTACGATACGAGGCGGGTTCCGATGAATCCCGTTCCTCCAGTGATCAGGATGCTCATCTGCTCTATCCCTTTCAGCGTTAATGTTTCGAAGCGTTCAAAACGGTGTCGAGGGGATTCCATCCCGGCCTTTCGTAGGACTCGAGTTCCAGCGTGACCGAGCCAAGGAAGATCTCGACCTCTGCCTTTAGTGGAATAGCCGCCTCATCGTCGGTAATCCACCCTTCAAATGATCCCTTCATGCCGGCGAATGATTTCCCAACCCACTTTGCATTGCCGACAACCCGGCGGCATTTGACCGGAAATGGTATGGCATCGACCTCAACCTCTTCAGGCTCTCTTGTCAATCTGATCTCCGTGGGATTGATTGCGTAGTCGTTCAGCGTCGGCAGCAGGAGCGATAATCCCGAACCGTTGAGACCACGACTGAGCATGAAGAGTCCAAGGGCGTCATAGCAGGGGCTGTCGGTCGGAATGCTGTCGCGGCGAACAGTCCCTCCTTGTTCGGTCTCTTCGACGTAGACCTGCCGTCTCTTCGAGTCGTACCGGTAAACCGTGATGTTCTTTCGGTCCTCGCCGGACATGACAGTTTCTTCAGAGACGGATTGCCTTTCAAATGAGAGCAATGTCCGGTTGACAAAATCGAGATTAATGAATGGGAGGGAGGGTGTGGATTTGACCGTCATCCTGAGTTGAAACGAATGCTCTTCCGAAGAGTCGGCCAGTTGCTCGATGACGACGGTTCCGAGTCTGATGAAGCTCCAGTTGACCTTATAGCGCAGGATCTCGCCATCTTTGAATGGCGTTTGCTCGCGACCACGAGACTGGGCGGGGGACGCATCGATGGAGGCGAAAAGGAGAACGCTCCAAAGGCCGTATCGCAAAAACAGAGTGAGGAGCCAGAGAATGATCACGCGCCACCAAGCTCCATCAAGCCTTCTGAGGAATCTCCGGACCATCCGGGTTGATTTGAATAGGTCTGTCATACTCTCCTCCGCCAAAACCGGATTCAGAAATGTTTGTCGATTCATGGTGGTTAGTGTGAAGCCAAGCGCACTGTCACTTTGACGGCTCCCAACACACGTCTCACTACGAAAGCGAGCGCCACGACGAAAGCTGAACAAATGAATGCGATTGTCACGATTCTTCTTCGCTCCTCTCCGAGACTCGATGCAAATGTACTCTTCAGACCACTTCGGTTTGTCACGGACTTGTCAAACAGATGTAGAAATGATTCCGTAGAGAATCGAATTCCAGCTCACTGAACTCGTCGAGGTTTCCTCTAATGGACTTCAACGGTCGTATCGGGCAAGAGCTCGTCAATCAACAGAGGGAGGGATCCCCTCGCCGTCGCAATCAAAGTGATCGGAAAGCAACCGATAATCAGATTCCCGAATCTCTCCTCCCACGCTTTGATCTCGAGAAGCCGTCTGTACGAATTCGGTGAGACCGACACCGAGCGTGGTTTCCGCCCTGTCTGGTCATGATGCTGTGAGATCTTCTGATTGATTGCCTGAACGAGATCGAACACGTCTTGCATGGCTTGCTTCTCCTTGGTTCGTGACTCTGGTTGAGTTCCAATGCAAGCTTACCAAGAATCGACCCGATTCTTGTCACGGATTTGTCGAAATGAGGTCAAACATCTTGGGATGTGTTGCGCGTTTGGGGGAGTGCATGGAAAAGGGAAGGAGTATGGACGGCTCTTGGGTGAGCGTGATCGGTGTGGATGGAGAGTGAAGGGGAAAAGGCGCGGGAGTATGGATGGGCAGGAGCGACCAAAGGAAGCGCTCCCTTGAAACGTCAGGTCATCGTTTCAACTGCGGGCAGGTCGAAGGATCTGAACCCTCTTGGCGGAGAAGAACGTGGTCGTGCTTTCGGATTCTGTTCTTCCAAACAGATCCATCCGGCCGGAGCTATCGCACGAATTTATATCCGGCCGTGTGGACGGTGATGAGGTGTTTCGGTTTGGAGGGATTTGCTTCGATTTTTTTACGGAGCGAGAGGACATAGTTGTCGACCGTCCTCGTGGTAGGAGTCACTTCGTAGCCCCAGACGTCGTCAAGGAGTTGAGCGCGTGAGACCACTTCTCCTTCACGTTCGACAAAGTATCGGAGGAGTTGAAACTCTTTGGCGCTCATCGAGAGCTTCTTCTTGCCGCGCGTGAGCTCCTGCTTCTTGAAATCTACATAGACATCCGCAAACCTTGTTTCCGAAATCTCCATCCTGATCTCGGACTGTCTGCGCAAGACGGCTTTGATTCGCGAGACAAGCTCCTTCGCGCTAAACGGTTTGGTCATGTAGTCGTCTGCCCCGATTTCGAGCCCGATCACTTTGTCCATTTCTTCCTTCTTGCTCGTCAGCATCAGGATCGGCACGTTTACCCCATCTCGCCTCAAGTCCCTGCACACATCGATCCCGTCTTTTTCGGGAAGGAGGAGATCGAGAATGATGAGAGAGACCGACTCTCGCTTCGCCATCTGAAATCCTTTCAATCCGTCACGGGCCGCAATGACCTTGAAGTGTTCTTTTGTGAGGATCTCTTCTAAACCGGAGAGAATGGCGGGATCGTCTTCAATGACAAGGATCGTTTTCATAGCCTTCTTCCCATGCGAGTGATGGACTTAGGATATTGGCCGGATTTCTTTCACGCCGAGGCGGTCGCTGCCTTGTGCTACCCTTCTTCGTCTACCGGAGAAGGGGACGAGTCCCGGCAGGCCGAAATCTTACCACGGCTACCCCTTCCGTTCCGAAGAATGTACGAGCGGGAACCGCATCACAAAAGTGCTTCCCCTCCCGATTTTGCTTTTCACTTCAATCGTGCCCGCGTGGGCATCGATGACATGCTTGACGAGCGAAAGACCCAGTCCGACACCTTGGATCTGACGGTGATGCGACGGATCCCGATAGAACTTTTCGAACAGATGCGGCAACGCGTCCTCGGAAATCCCCAATCCTCGATCTTCGAATCTGCACACGACCCAGCCTCCCTTTTTGGACAAGGAGACCCCAAAGTATTTCTCGTGAGGGGAGTACTTGATGGCATTCAAAACAAGATTGGAGAATGCAAGTTCCAGGGACTCAGCGTCGCCCCGGATCGGGAATCGTCCGCGGGCACTCTTGAAGCGGACAACAAAACGATGTTCGTCAATCTGATAGCTCATCGATTTCAGAACCCGGCGGCAGACATCTCGCAGGTCGATGGTGCTGAACAAGTACTCCTTGGCCTGGCTCTCAATCTTCGCGGAATCAAGAATCGTGCTCACCATTCTGTTCAACCGAGCCGTTTCCCCTTCAATGGTGCGGAGATATTTGAGCGCCTTCCGGTTGTCTGAAGAGAGCGCGGGTCTCAGCAGATCCGCATACAACTTGATGGACGTGATCGGGGTGCGGAGTTCATGAGAGACGTACGAGACAAAATCGGTTTTCAGATTGCTCAGCTCCTCGAATCGCTTCTTCTCCCTATGCTCGATGATCATTCGTTCCTGAAGCAGCAGTCGTTCCAGCCCTCCCGCCGCCTGCGTGCAGGTGGCGATCAGGAAATCTACTTCCTCCTCGTTGAACCGCACGCTCGAGGCGCCGGGTCGCCCCACCAGTACTCCCAACAACTCGTTCGATTTGGACAACAGCGGTACGCACACTTCGCAGCCGAGTTTCTTCAAGAGTTCTGCCTTCGAGAGATCGATGTCCTTCCGTTGGAAGGCGAGTGCCTCGGGAGCGGCGAAGACCGTGGCCACGCTGAACCACGACTGGTGCTCTTTCTTTAAGGCGAGCGTCCTGTGAAGGATGCTCCCTCGGAACTCCTCGAGCACCAACTTTCCCGGCTCGGAGCTATACACGGCAATCGCCTCGAAGCGCGTTATGGAATGAGCGGAGTCGATGAGCGACTTGAAAAGCTCAGCCGGATTGAGCGCGCGATGGAGTCGCTCGGTCGCATCAGTGAGCAATCTTCTGAAGTTGGCTTTCGCGGAGAAGAGCGTTTCATCTACCACACGTTGAAGGCGGGTCCGAAGAGGGTAGACAGCGAAGCTTACAAGGAGCGCCCCGCCAGCCGCCAAGAAGGAATGCTCGAAGACCTCCTCACCACCGATGATGGAGGTGAGCAGCAACACAACGAGAACATAGGCCGATAGAATGAAAAAAGTCAGGACGAAATAGACGATGCTTCGATTGATGACGACTTCCACGTCGAGAAGCCTGTATTTGACCAGGGCGATTGCGAAGGAAAATGGGATCGCGAGGAAAAAGACGGTTGTGAACTCTTCGGGGAGGAGATACTGAGAGAGGAGCAGTTGGGGAAGGACGTGCAGAAGGAGATAGGGCGCCGTGCCGATGCATAAGCCCCAAACGATCCAATACAGTTTCTGCCGCTCTTCTACGGTTGCGACGGTTGCGACCGCACGCGCGATGTTGACAATGCCGCTGCCGATGAAAAGAAAGAGCGAACCATGGAATAGATCGAAGAGCGTCTGGAATCGAAGGTAGTCGTCCGTGCTGCCCGAGTGGAGTGCGAGAAGATGGGTATAGCTCATGCTCGCTCCAATTCCCAGAACGATACCCACGACGACCCCCGGCCTCCTGCTGAGCCACCGCGCTCGCGATTTGGGAAAGGTCAATGTGAAAAAGAAAAATCCTGTTGCCACGCCCGCGTAGGCTAAGAACCAAACGGTGCGCGAGACATAGGTCTGGAAGGCGCCGGCGGCAATTGCACCCCACGTGGTCATGATGGTCACGCCGAATGCGATCAACGTCCAATGCAAGGCTCTTGCGGCCGGATCCTCCGAACGGCTCACGAACACAAACAGACCGATGCAAAACATCGCGAGTCCTGCGAAGAGCGAAATGATGAGAAAACGTGAGGACGCGTAGTAGGGGATAAGCGAAACGTCCAACCGCAGAATTGCTCCGTCACGGTTGACGGTGAGGGGCACTTGAGTTTCGATCTGAAAAAGGTCGATAGCGTACTCTACCATTTCTGGGAAGGCGATACGCACGTCTCCTAACGAGAGCAGAAGGTCTCCGGTCCGGAGCTCGCCCGCCGCGCCAATGTCGAGAATTCTTGTGATGACGACAGTATCATGTTGCGAGATGACTTCGAAGGGTGCGCCCGGGCGGCTGAGCACACTGGGGATGTGACTCAGACAGATGACGAGGAGAACGAGATCGGCTCCGACGGCCAAAGCGGTGCGGACGGTGCGTGGCTTCACTTCATCACTGTTCATTTTTTGTGACGATTGAGAACCCGGTCAAGTGTACCGACTTCGCAAATGAAATGCAAGCGCCTTGTTTTTTAACTCTCTATTTGCTATACTCGACTCCGAATGGATGAGCAATTTCAGCGGGGGATTCGGGAGTTTAACGGGCGCCGCTTTTTCGAGGCGCATGATATTCTCGAAGACCTCTGGCATGGGTATCGCGGGGATGATCGGCGATTTCTGCAAGGCTTGATTCAAGTGGCGGTGGGCTACTATCATTTTGAGAACCGAAACTTGAAGGGAGCCCGCAGCCAGCTCACGAAGGCTTGTGCCAAGATCGAGTCGTACGGTCCCGAACATCGAGGCATCCGTCTTTTGGAGTTCTTGCGCTGCATCCATCAATGTTTGGATGCGCTGGAGCGGGTGGAACGTGGTGAAGAGGTGAGGCTCGAGCACGTCGCGATCCCGACGATTATACTTTCAAATCAATTATCTGATTCTCTAGGTCACTAAGCAAAGGAGATTCCTGAATGGCAACGATGATCACCGAGGAGTGCATCAACTGTGGTGCATGTGAACCGGAGTGCCCCAATACGGCCATCTACGCGGGCGGCGTACAATGGGAGTTGAACGGCGAAATGCATGACGCGCTTTCCAACGATTTCTATTACATCGTACCGGAAAAATGCACGGAGTGTGTGGGACATTTCGACCAAGAGCAATGCGCGGCGGTATGTCCGGTCGATTGCTGCGTCCCCGATCCGAACCACGTCGAAACGGAAGAACAATTATTTGAGAGGGCAAAGATTCTTCATCCGGATCGTCAGTTCGCAGAGCTTTCTGCCGCGACCTCGCACTTCCGGAAGTGATCAGTTAACCGTTCGTGAGCAAAGGTCGGCGTCCGAACCATCCCACGATGGCCTACGACAGCCGACCTTTCTTTTTCTAGTGGACTGTTACTCAAATTTCCTTACATCCGTACGACTGCACGAAAAGGGTAAATCCAGAACAATACAATCCGGTCCTCTCTCCACTGCGATCGCCCGCAGGCGGAGCCGGCGTATGGCGCACAAAAAGCAGCGCGTAAACCATCCCCTCTCGTGTGTAGGCCAGTGCGCAGAGAGAGGGTCGTCAGACTCCGATAGNNGTCTGTTCGACCGAGTCGAACAGACGGCTATCGAGGAACGAGGGGTGTGTTCTCTAAACATCGGAATCATCGAAACAGTCCACTAGTCATGGACTCCTATGAGAATCGGAACGTACACGATCCACGCCCTTGAAACGGGTCGGTTTGCCCTCGATGGCGGTGCGATGTTTGGTGTTGTCCCATGGGTGTTCTGGAGCAAGTCCAATCCTCCCGACGATCGACAACGAATCGACCTGGCAGCCCGTTGCTGGCTCATTCGGGGAAACGGCAAAACGATCTTGGTGGATGACGGGAACGGGACAAAGTGGAGCGAAAAGCTTAAAGATATCTACAAGCTGAATACCACCGAATCCGATCTCTTTTCATCGCTCAAGAAACACGCCGTCGATCCGGCGGACGTAACGGATGTCATCCTCACCCATCTTCACTTCGACCATGCAGGGGGCTCGACCATGATCGTCGAGGGCAGACCCATTCCGACCTTTCCAAACGCTCGATACTATGTTCAGAAGAAGCATTGGGAACGCTCTCAACAACCGAACGACAAGGATAGAGCAAGTTTCATGAGGGATGACTACCTCCCATTGATGGAACACGGAGTGCTCGAACTCGTGGAGGGCGAGTGTGAAATCTTTCCGGGCATCGAGCTCCTGGTTTGTAACGGACATACCGACTCCCAACAGCTTCCAAAGATTTCGGATGGCACCACCACGATGCTCTTCTGCTGCGACCTTGTGCCTACTGTGTCGCACGTTCCCTTTCCGTACGTCATGGCGTACGATGTCCGGCCTCTCGTAACGATCGAGGAGAAGAAGAGAATCCTCTCACGCGCCTATGAAGAAAAGTGGATCCTCTTTCTCGAACACGATCCAAAGATCGAAGCGATAACGCTTCAGGCCACCGAGAAAGGATTTGTTGCGGACAGGACCCTACGTCTCGACTAATCGGGCAATCCGCAATCGCTCATGACAATGGAAGGGTTCGTCAAGGTTGCCGAGGAGAAGGAGCTTTCAACGCGTCGAGCGACTCGGGTGGTCGTCGAAGGAATCGACATCGCCCTCTTTCTCGTCGATGCCGATGTCTACGCTGTTCAGAACGATTGTCCTCATCAGCATTTCTCGAAGCTGCACGAGGGGGTACTGAACGGTTGTGAAATCACGTGCCCGATGCATGGCTGGACGTTTGACCTGCGGTCTGGCAAGGCGACGATCGGAAGTGGAAAGTTGAAGCTGTGCACGGTGAAGATCTCCAACGGCTCGGTCTGGATCGAAAAACCGAAGGCAGGAACGGGATGGAATTGACAGTCTCCGCGCGCCGTGCCTTGACCGAAAAGGTCAAAGCGAAAGCCCTCGAGGAAGGGTTTTCACGAGTCGGTGTTGCAAGGGCCGAGTCGCTCACGCAAGAAGGAGACCACTTGAGGGAATGGCTTCGCCGCGGATATCACGCCTCCATGAATTGGATGGAGAGAAACCTGGAGAAACGCGTCGACCCGAGAGGCGTGCTTCCAGGCGCAAGGTCCGTTGTTTGCGTCGGCATGAATTATTACACCCCTACGCCACACACCGATGATCCCGACGCTGGAAAGATTTCTCGCTATGCCTGGGGGGATGACTATCACATCGTTCTCACTTCGCGACTCGAATCGCTCCTCGACTGCATCAAACAGGAGCAGCCATCAGTCAATGGACGGCTCTACATCGATACCGGCCCGGTGATGGATAAAGCGTGGGCTGTGCGGTCGGGCATCGGCTGGTTGGGCAAGCATACGAATATTATCACGAGAGAATACGGATCATGGGTCTTCCTGGGTGAGATCATCCTCGATGTCGAGCTGGAGTATGATGAACCGATTGCCGACCTTTGCGGTTCATGCTTGGCGTGCATTGAAGCATGTCCGACGGGTGCAATTACAGATCCCTACGTTCTCGATTCGACCAAGTGCATTTCCTATCTCACCATCGAGCACAGGGGGGATATTCCGGACGGGGTGGCGACCCAGTTTGAAGGTTGGCTCTACGGCTGCGACATTTGCCAGGATGTTTGTCCGTGGAATCGGTTTCAGAAGCCGTCTGGCGAGCAGGCGTTCAAAGCCCGCGCATCCAATATTGCCCCCAACCTGCACGATCTTGTCGAGATCACGAAGGAAGAGTTCGCGGAGCGATTTCGCAGAAGCCCGATAAAGCGTGCCAAGCGGGAAGGCCTCATCAGGAACGCCAAGAACTTGATCGAGAGGAGTCACGACGATCGAAATGAGTCCGTCCAATAAGACCTCTTGCGAGTAACCGCTTAGAGAAAGAATCAAGAGATTTCCAACCACCGATGGCACACAGCCGGAGGCCCAAGAACGACAAACGCGATAGCGTTTGACAAGATAGAGGTATGGCTTCGCTGTCCCCGCCCGCGACCACGGGAAG
>DMMN01000063.1:0-9654 GCA_003453835.1 Bacteroidota bacterium
TTTGCGCCGCCGAGAATCGCCACGAACGGTCGCGCGGGATTGCTCACCGCACGTCCTAGATACTCCAGCTCTTTTTGCATCAGGTAACCTGCGGCGCTCACTCTAACGTATCTCGTCACGCCTTCCGTCGAAGCGTGGGCGCGATGGGCCGTGCCAAACGCATCGTTCACATAGACATCACCGAGTCGCGCCAATTGCTCGGCGAACTTCGGATCATTTGCTTCTTCTTCGTTGTGGTATCGTAAGTTCTCCAGGAGAAGGCACTCACCATCGTTCAGCGAGTTTGCCATCCCTTCTACGTCCGCTCCAATGCAATCCGGCGCAAATTGGACGGGCTTCCCCAAGACTCTTGAGAGGTGTTGCGCAACCGGCTTCAGACTGAATTCCGGCTTCGGCTTCCCCTTGGGGCGTCCCAGATGGCTCATCAAGATGGCCCGTCCGCCTTCTCCAAGGATCTTGTTGATGGTGGGGAGGGATTCGATAATGCGGATGTCGTCTGTGATCTCTTGTTGTTCATTGAGCGGCACATTGAAATCCACCCGCACGAGGACTCGTTTGCTTTTAAGAGTAATATCGTCAATTGATAGTTTGTTCATGATCGCCTCCGAAATAAAAATCGGGCTTGTCCGAGGGTTATTCGGAAGCCCGAACAGAGATTGATGAGAGCTGAAGACAGAAATCAACCGCCGAGTAGTTCCGGCTCAGGCCCGGATCTCGCAAGAGGAACCTCTGCGACCGTGTTCGGCCATCACGCCGCAATCATCTTGATAAGATCGATCACGCGGTTCGAGTAGCCCCACTCATTGTCGTACCAGCCAAACACCTTCACCATATTGCCGAGCACCATCGTCAGCTTGGAGTCGAAAACGCAGGAGTGTGGATTGCCGACAATGTCCCGTAGCACAAGATCGTCCTCACTGTACTCGAGGATTCCCTTCATCGTTGTTTCGGCGGCCTTCTTGAATGCAGCTTTCACTTCATCCACGGTCACATCGCGGTCGAGTTCCCCGACAAAGTCGGTGATAGAGCCGTTGGGAGTCGGAACACGCAAGGCGAAGCCGTCGAGCTTCCCTTTCAATTCGGGAATGACTTTACCCACGGCCTTCGCTGCCCCCGTCGTTGTCGGGATGATGTTCACGGCTGCCGCGCGCGCACGGCGAAGGTCTTTGTGCGGGAGATCCAGGATACGCTGATCGTTCGTGTAGGAGTGGATCGTCGTCATCGCTCCGCGGCGAACCTTGAAGTTGTCGTGCAACACCTTTACCATCGGTGCAAGACAATTGGTCGTACACGACGCGTTGGAGATGATATGGTGATTGGCCGGATCATACATCCCGTCATTCACTCCGAGTGCTATTGTCACATCCGGAGACTTCGACGGTGCAGTGACGATAACCTTCTTAGCTCCCTGCTTGAGGTGGTCGCGCGAAGCTTCGCCATCCGTGAAGTGCTTCAAGCCGGTGGATTCGACGACGTAATCGACTCCGAGGTCTTTCCAATTCAGCTTCGTATGGTCTTTCTCGGAGAGGACTTTTATTTCCCGACCATTCACGACGAGCGATGTCTCCTTGACCTCGATCGTCCCATTGAAATTTCCGATTACCGAATCGAACTTTAGAAGATGGCCAAGAGTTTTGGTGTCTGTAATATCATTGACCGCGACGAACTCCAGACCCTGATCATTGATTCCCGCTCGTAGAACATTTCTGCCGATTCTGCCGAAACCGTTGATACCGATTCGTATTGCCATACGTCACCTCCGGGGGTAGGAAGATTCCATTCGAGAGTTGAGGATTTTGAGCAAAAATGCGAAAAAAAGGTAGCCAGAAATAGAGTGAAAGTCAAGGAACGCGAACCGAGGCAGACCCTCACATTTCCGGCTACCTGTAACGAAGCCACAATCAGAAGCATCAACGGATGATCAAGAGCCTTCGAGATAGCTCGATATGACCGGCGTCCAACCTGTAAATGTACATCCCACTTGGGATCAATCGACCTTCGCCGTCGCGACCATCCCAGGTCGTCGAATACTTGCCGGCAGCTTTCTCGCCCTTCTCCAAAACCCTTACTTCTCTCCCCAGCAAATCAAACACTGCCAATCTTATCGCCGCGCCGATTGGAAGTGTGAAGTCTATCCGCGTCGCGGGATTGAAAGGATTCGGGTAGTTCTGCGCGAGCACAAAGTCGTTTGGAGGTAAAACAACAACAGGCTGCTGTTTCTCCTTCGCCTCCTTGACTTTCTCGGCGAGTTGTGGGTAGATGCCTCGTACGATTCTCGCATCATGCTTCAGGACGGCAGTGCTTGACTTTCCATCGGCACCAAAGTTCGCTATGATTGCGATAACCATCTCCTGCTCGTCTCCGAGCGCCATCGTGAATGGGCCCGTGCTCATTACAAACCTTCTCTCACCCGAATAGTATGAAAAAAGGGTCGCCGTAATTCGCCCTCTTCCGTCCACCCAACCCGAACCAGTAACGGGATCACCTGACGCCATGTAGGTCGTCGGCGCTCCTCTGGAATCAGTCCAGACTGAGCCCCAAGGAGAATATCCTCTTGCAACATTCCAAAACCACGGAGTGGATCTCCCCCTTGCGGGTTCAGAGATCGCATCGCCCGTTGCGTTGAGCAAGAAAGCCGTCATGGGGAGATTCTTCGTCCCGATTTTCTTCGAGAAGTTATAGACACCTTCGTCAGTTGCTTCAGCAGACACAAGCGGGCCCTGGAGAATCATGTATCCAATAGCGGGATTTTGCCAGCCGAATGGTTTGTAAAACATGTCCGTGCCCGCACCATTATAGACGAAACCCATGCTCAAGAGGGAATCACATCCTCCCAAGTCATCCCCGAAAGAGCCAACGTCTGGATCGGCCCATTGGGAGAGATACATGCTATCGATGACGGCATCTGCGGGTGTTGAAGCCGTTCCTTTATAGACAAGACGAAACCGTTTGAAGATGATGTTTTCGAATTCCGGCACATCCTTGTAAGCCCAGAGCGTCACCTGCACTTCAAGTCCGATCGAAGGTCCGCCATAGAAAGACCGATTCATCTCCTCATCGAGATCGTTGTACGAAAACCAAACAACCTGATCGCAATCCTGGACGTCAGGATAGTCTTCTCCATCCATCACACCATTCTTGTTGAGATCCTTGAACGGGGCCCCTTTCTGCCAGGGCCATTCGTTCAGGTCTTTCTCGTATTGGTCACGAACCGAACGAATCAAAACATCCGTGACGGCATCAAGGGAAACGTTGAATACTTCCGAGGCGTCCTGGCGCAGATCTGCGGTCCTGACNNTTCCGAAAGCGATACACTCGAGCCGAGGGGGAATCCGGATTCTCAGCGACGCCTTGTTGAAGAATCGATCCCGGCAAGGTTCCTGAAGTCCAGAGGCCTCCACCTGTGCGAAGCTGAGGTTGGCGGCCATCATTCACTTGCCCGACCCATACGAGATTCTCGGCATACATCAAGCCCGCTGTCCCCCGCGGAAAGGCAAGCCCCCAAGACGTAAACGGTGGACGCGCACGAACTTCAACCGGTTGAAGCGGATCCGTTGGGGCAGGCGGGATGTAAGCAGGAGGCGCTATACCGAGCAGGCCGTCGTTTTGAACCCTCATTGCCATCTTATTGATGTTCAGAAGTCCTTGATGATACTGAACGATTGTGGCAACCTTGGGTGGATGGTTTTTGGAGGTTTGTTCGGAACCGCTGGTTTGTGCTTCAAGTGGAGAGGGCTCG
The DNA here is from genome assembly GCA_003453835.1 of Bacteroidota bacterium. Classification (GTDB taxonomy): domain Bacteria; phylum Bacteroidota; class Ignavibacteria; order UBA10030; family UBA10030; genus UBA10030. Next base: position 3,740 of record DMMN01000063.1, read on the forward strand.
ATGGAAAAAAGGAAACATGCAATGATGAGATGCCTCATTGTTGCACCTCCTACGGTGATGGTAAGCTTATTGCGCTCATCACAAATATATACGATTCTTCGTGGGAGTCAAGTAGCGAGGGCTATTGAGCAAGCGCCGACGAGGCCGCGATGATTCCGGCAGCCCCGGCGCCGAGCAAAACTTTTGCACACTCCTCAATGGTTGCACCGGTGGTGATTACATCGTCCACGATGACGCACGTCTTCTCAGCCACTTCCGAAGAATGTAATGGAAGAAGCTCAAACGCCTCGTGCATGTTCTTCTTACGCTCTTCGAGGGTGAGCGTCGTCTGGCTCTTCGTGAATCTTCGGCGTTGGACGATTTCGGATCGAAGTGGCATGCCGGCAACCTGCGAAATCCCACGAGCAATCAGCTCGGCCTGGTTGTACCCCCGCTCGCGTAGCTTACGTTTGTGGAGGGGGATCGGAATCAGGAGATCTGCAACCACTCGCTGCGCACGCAACGCAAAGCCCAGTCGCCTTCCCAATTCGATGCCGAGCGATTGTATGCCCCCGTACTTCAGAGCGTGAGCCACGTGCTGAAACGCCCCTTCTTTTTCAAATACATAACTGGATACGAGATCGTGAACGAGACCGGAATCGGTGAGCTTCCCTTTTGTTTCGTGGTAGAGAGGGTCAGCGTTGTCAACTTTCCGTATCGACACCCAACACCTCTCGCAAAGATGTCGTGCATCATCGGTGAGGAGAGTTTCACACGAGAGGCAGAATGGGGGATACATGAAATCGAGGAGGGTGTTTGAAACACTGCCGATGATTTTTTTCGGGAGATCCAGCGTTACGCCTCGCATGTTCTTTCGGGTAGTTTTCGCGTGATTCGCGTCTTTCGTGGGGAAATCATCCGGAGTTCTTCGCTAGCGCGGTACTGACAGATCACGGACCATCCAACGTTCGCTTCCGGGCCTCGCATCCTGAGCGGCTCACTTCTCCTTCCCCTCCAGCTTGTCGATTTCGTCTCTTAGCTCTGCGGCCCGCTCGAACTCCAAATCCTTCGCGGCCCTGGTCATCTCCGTCTTTAACTCCGCGAGAAGGTCTTTCCGCTGTTCAACGGAAAGGTACTTCACCACGGACTCCGCAACAACGGGCGACTTTGCCCGTCCTCTCCGTTCCTCACGCTTCGAAGCCACGTCGGCGATCGCCGTTGCCGCGAGAACCTCTTCGACGGTCTTGTAGATCGTCACAGGTGTGATTCCATGTTCTTTGTTATACGCCAGTTGCTTGTGACGACGTCGATTCGTTTCATCGATCATTCGCTTCATCGATCCCGTGACGGTGTCGGCGTACAGGATCACCTTGCCGTTCATGTTGCGCGCGGTTCGGCCCGCCGTCTGAATCAGCGAACGGTCCGAACGGAGGAAGCCCTCCTTGTCTGCATCGATGATGGCGACAAGCGACACCTCCGGCAGGTCGAGTCCCTCGCGCAGCAGATTCACGCCGACGAGCACGTCGAAGCCCCCGAGCCGCAAATCCCGCAGCGTTTCGACACGCTCCAGCGCCTCGACCTCGGAGTGAACATATCTGACCTTGACGCCGATATTCAAGAGGTATTCGGTCAAGTCTTCTGCCATTCGTTTCGTGAGCGTCGTAACGAGGATGCGTTCGTTTTGAGCGGCACGCGCGCGTATTTCGCCGATGAGATCGTCGATCTGATGCTTGCTTGGACGGACTTCGACGAGAGGATCGACGAGTCCGGTAGGGCGGATCACCTGCTCGACGAAGACGCCCTTGCTTTTCTCAAGCTCATGATCTCCCGGCGTCGCGCTGACGAAGATGACCTGCTTCACCGTTGATTCCCATTCGTCGAACGTCAGTGGCCGATTGTCGAGGGCCGACGGGAGCCGGAAACCGTATTGCACGAGTGTTTCCTTGCGCGAGCGATCACCGTGCCACATTCCTCTGATCTGCGGCACGGTCACATGCGATTCATCGATCACGGTGAGAAAATCTTGAGGGAAGTAGTCGAGCAGGCAGTAGGGGCGTGAGCCGGGAGGCCGTCCGGCAAGATGCCGCGAGTAGTTTTCGATGCCCGAGCAATAACCGATTTCCCTCATCATCTCCATGTCGAAGCGGGTTCGCTGCTCAAGTCGCTGCGCCTCCAGGAGTTTTCCAAGCGAACGGAGCTCCGCCAGTCGCTCTTTCAGTTCCTCGTTGATGGTCTTCAGGGCTCGCTCGATGCTCGGTCGCGTTGTGACAAACTGTTTGGCAGGATAAATCATTTCGAAATCGGTCTCGGAGAGAATCCTTCCGTCCGTTTTCTGAATGTAGGAGAGCCGCTCGATCTCGTCGCCAAAGAATTCGATCCGGACTGCCTCTTCAACCTCGTAGCCCGGAATGACCTCCACGACGTCGCCGCGAACGCGAAACGATCCACGAGAGAACTCATAATCGTTTCTCACGTACAGCATATCGAGGAGCTTCTTGAGAATCTCGTTACGTGGGACCTTCTGCCCTTTGCGGAGTGGGAGTGTCTGTGCGAGCCACTCCTCCGGCGCACCAATGCCATAGATACAGCTCACGGAAGCCACAACGATGACGTTCGGATCGCCGCTCAGCAGAGCGCTCGTTGCCCGGAGCCGCAGCCGGTCAATCTCTTCGTTCACGGAAGAGTCTTTGGCGATGTAGGTATCCGTGGTGGGAACGTACGCTTCCGGCTGGTAGTAGTCGTAGTAACTGATGAAGAATTCGACCCGGTTCTTCGGAAAGAAACTTCTGAACTCGCCGTAGAGTTGGGCAGCCAGAGTTTTGTTATGCGACATGACGAGAACGGGTTTGTCGAGATTCTGAATGACGTTGGAGATCGTAAACGTCTTCCCGCTTCCCGTCACTCCGAGCAACGTCTGGTACGGATCACCGCGAACGACGCCTTCCGCGAGTTGGCGAATCGCCTCCGGCTGGTCACCGTCCGGCTTGAAGTCCGATACGAGCTTGTACGGCATTGCCCGATCCGCTATTCCTTGCCGCCCGTGCGTGCCACAAAGAGAAACGCGTCTCGAACAAACTCGGCTGCATTCGTCTCGAAGGTTGGCGGAACCGCCTTCTTCAACTGTTCATAGCTCACAGGGGGACCGCCGGCAGATATCGTCATGTTTGGATTGATAACAATCGTTCTCGTGGCACTGCCGCACTTGAGGACGACACTTGCCTTGATGGTTGGAAAGGTGGCGTCGATTACCGGATCGACGTGAATCTGCACGCCGAGGACTTTCAAGTTCTCGGGTGTTTCACATTCGACATCGACATTCTGGGTCTTCATGAAGGAAAGACCTTCCTGAACGCTTTTCCTCGCTATTGCGGCGATATCGTTTGCCACCCCGGTGAACTTCTCTCGGTCCCCCGTGAATTTGGTCCACTCTTTGATCGTGTTGACAATGACGTTCTTCGAGCCTTCGTTCATACGCCCTCCTGTGCTCTGTGGAAAGTGCGATTCGAGATCTCCGGCATGACCTCAGCCGACCTGGAGCAATATACTTTTTGTGAACATGGATTGCAACACCGTCTCTTGCTTTCGATCCATCCGTTTGCTACTTTAGCCGGCGACGATTCCTCCATTATGAGACTCATACTTCCCTTCCTTGTTTGCATCTCCATCTTTCTCACCGACTGTAGCCGACAGCGACCGACACCTGATGTGGATGAGCAACTGGTAAACGCGTATGCAGATCTTCTCATCCTCAACGAGCAGTACAAGCCCAACGCGTTTCCCCGAGATTCAACATCGTATCAGAAGCAGGTGATGGAGCTTCTGAGCTCCTATGGTCTGGAGAGGGATCAACTTTACGACCACATGGCGGATCAGGTCCGCTCTATGGAGGAAGCCCGTGCATTTTTCGAGAGGCTTCACGCAATTCTGGAGCAACGGAAGACAAAGACATCGTCAGAAGGCACTGGATCAGGAAATCGGCACTCCGACGACCGGTCGACCTTTGCGTCAAGGCGAATCCTAACCCTATCCACGCCGCGTGCCGAGGGCACGGTTAGCATATGGAGGTTGCTATGAGGTTTTTGAAATTGTCTCTGGTCTCGGCCGTCGCCGTCTCGCTAAGCTTTTCGCAGACATCACCGCAGGACACGAAGAAGCCCACAGAGGAAAAGAGCGCCGTCGCTCAAGAGAAGGCTCCCGGCCCCTCGCCGGAGAGCACGGCCAAGGCAACGGAGATCCTGAAGAAATCGATGGAGGCGCTGGGCGGGAAAGCGCTCTTAGGCATCAAAGACATCGCCCAGTCGCTATCTCTCACCGCAACGACACAGCAGGGAGATATGCAGATGGAGATGGACATAACGCTGGTGTTGCCAAACAAGATGGCCCAGAAGATCTCGGCACCGTTCGGCGAAATCAGAATGGCTTTTGACGGAGAGACGGGTTGGATGACAAGCCCGATGGCCGAGGGAATCCAGGACATGCCGGAGGCAAGGATAAGAGAAACGAAGAATACGTTGGGAGCGAACATCTACAATGTGTTCCGGAACCTGGAAGGACCGGACTATGTTTTCTCGTATTCGAAAGTGGATACCATTGGCGGAAAGCCCACGCACGTCGTCAAGGTTCTCCACAAGCCCTCGAATTCGTCATCGGACTATTTCATCGATGCAACGAGCATGACGATTGTGAAACGAGCAACCGTGAGGGAGACACAGATGGGAAAGACGGAAGTGGAGGAACTGTACTCCGATTATCGCGATGTCGGAGGTACGAAGATGCCCTTCAAGATCGTTTCGATGGCCATGGGGAGCCAACAGGCCGAAATGCGATTCAACTCCATCAAGATCAACACCGGGGTGAAAGACGACGTCTTCAAGAAGCCGCAGTAACGAACTCTCTCCGCGATGACACGACCTAAGCTCGCATTGTCTGCAGCGATCATTCTTTCGTGCGCCCTCAACATCCTGCCGGTCTCCGGCGCTCTCGCGCCGGAGACCGAGCAACCCTCAGGTTTCCAGGGGGCGTCAAGGACGCACCAGATGCTCTTCCAGGCGCGAGCAATCCTCCTGAAGACACGCGCGGCAATGGGGGGAAGATCTCTTGGCGCAATCAAGAACATGACGGCCTCGCTCTCCCTGACTTCCTTCGGAGACGAGGGGGAAACGCAACACACCATCGAGGTCGTCTACGCCCAACCGATGAAAATCCTTCAGCGCACGAGATTGCGCTTTGGTGAATTTGCGGCGGGATTCGACGGGCGCACAGCGTGGGCGAAAGACCCGAGAGGTATCACGACCCTTTCAGCTCAAGAAGCGGAAGAGGCTCGGGCGTTATCTCTCTGGATGATGTACGACGTTCTGCGAAGAATTGAAGGGTCCGAATATGATCTCCGATACGATCGGGAAGAGAAGGCGCAAGGACAGACCTATCACGTCGTTCTCGTGAAGCATCGGACAGCGACAGTACCGGTGACGTTTTTCATCGATGCCGAATCAAAGTTGATCGCCAAGAAAGTCTACCGGAGATCGAGCGGGGAGGAGTCTGCGGACGTCGAAGAGATCTACACCGATTATCGGACCGTCGGCCGCACCCTGATACCGTTCAAGAGCTCCCTCGTATCCGAGGGAGTGCTCGTCGGAAAGACAGAAATCCGCTCCGTCAAACTGAATTCAAGGGTCACGGAGGATATCTTTCGGAAACCGCGAAAGTAGGCGGCGTTCACGGGCCGGCGCGTTTTGAGAAACCTCCGGGATCACTTTATCCGGAGGTTTTTCGTTCCAAGCTCGCGTTGGGAGCGCGAGCTGCTGGTGGATTGTTACTTATGTTCCCTTACAACCGTACGACTGCACGAAAAGGGTAGATCCAGAACAATACAATCCGGGCCTCTCTGCACTGCGATCGCCCGCAGGCGGAGCCGGCGTATGGCGCACAAAAAGCAG
>DMMN01000063.1:9689-15991 GCA_003453835.1 Bacteroidota bacterium
TCCCAGCCCCGTCCCTTTGATCTTCGTTGCTTCGCCTGACTCGACGCGGGTGTATTTTTGGAAAAGCCTGCCCATATACTCCTGTGGGATGCCGAGCCCTTCATCCGTCACGCTGAACAACACCTCGTCCGGCTGTTGATCGTGCTGCCCGACGATGACGGAGATCTTGCCTCCCGCAGGCGAATACTTCACCGCATTGGAGATGAGATTCTGCAACACCTGCCTCAACTTGTTCTGATCACCGCGCACATACGAAGAGTTCAGATCTACGGCGTAGTGAAAGTTGTGTCGCGATGAGATCTTGACCATCGAAACGGCTTCCTGGATCACCGACTCGACATTTACGATTTTGAACTGATAGTTCAGTTGGCCGGCCTCGATCTTCGCAATCGAGAGCGTGTCTTCCGCCAGCTTGCTGAGCTTACTCGCCTGATCGACGATGATGCCGAGGTACTCACGGAGTCGATCGAGCTTGAGCGTTTCTTCCTTCCTCAGGAGGGACTTGGCCGCAAGCATGATCGTCGAGAGCGGTGTTCGGAAGTCGTGCGAAACGATGCCGACGAAATCGGTTTTCAGCCGGTCGAGCTCCATCAGGCGCTGGTTGCTCTTCTTGATCTCGTCGAACAATTTCGCGTTGCGTATCGCGCTCCCGATCTGGTCGCAGAGCGTCTCCAGAACGAGCACATCCGTCTCATCAAAGGCGTGCAGCTTCGTATCTTCAACATTCAGCACGCCAATGACGTCATTATCGATGGAAATCGGGAGGGCGAGCTCGGAATTGGTGTTGTGATATTGGTACGACATATAGCGCGGATCGAGCTNNTAGCTTCCCGAATGAGCCGCAAGGGTCATCTCTCTTTCATCCCTCTCGATGAGAAAGATCGTCACATCGAAATAATTGAAGCTTCTTTGAATTGCTTCCGATGCAGATGTGAGAAGCTCATCCACATCCAACGAACTCGTCAATTTACCGGCGATCTGATTGACAAGTCCGATTTGCGCCACGCGTTTTTGAGCGCGTTCCATCATACCCGTGTGCCGAAGCGAGATGGCAACCTGCAGGCTGAGCAATTGTGCCAGCCAGAGATCCGAATCGACAAAGGCGTTCATCTTCGACGATCCGAAGACCAGAGCGCCGATGATATCGTCCGTGGTCCTAACCGGAACGATGATAAGCGAAGAGATGCCGAGGTCTTTGAGCTTCCCTTCGAGTGCCGGATGAAACGCGGGGGCTGAGCCAACATCGACGATGATGGCGGCGTTGTTTTCGATTGCCCAACCGGGCATCCCGACGTCGACCGAAAAGTGCTTGTGATCAAGCTCGATGGCATCCATGAGCGGCGATAGCGTGCTCACAACATAGTGCGTTCGGTTCTGGCTGAGCAGACAGAGGAAGCCACACTCACCGCTGATCAGGCGTTTGACGTCTTCTTTCAAAACATAGATGATCTCCTCCCTTGAATGCGCCGCGTCGATCTTTAGAGACAGGTCGCTGAGGATGTTGACCCGCGTGCTGAACTCCTGCGCCTCGAGCAACCGTGCGCGCATCTCTTCCGGAGAGAGGAAATCGAGATTTTCAGGAGCTTGCCAGTCAGGGGACATGAAGCGCTTCAAAAGATATTCCTATTAAGAGGTTTATTGGAGTAAGGATTCCTTCGACATCATCCTGCAAGCTGACCGACTCGTCGTACTATCGATGATCTGTGCGAGCCGAGTGCCATTCCGTTTCCAGCATGCCGTAGACGACATGATCGACAAAGCGATCGTAGAGCCATTCTGCATCCCGTATCAATCCCTCGTTGCGAAATCCGAGGCGCTCCGGAATCGCCCGGCTCTTTCGATTTTCCACCGCGCAGCGAATCTCGATCCTGTGCAAACCCATCCCCGAGAACGCGTGGCTGGTGAGGGCCGAGCACGCCTTCGTCATCGTTCCCCGGCCTTGATGAGCCTCTCCCAACCAATACCCGACACTCGCGGCACGATTAGCCCAGTCCATTCGGTGATAGCCAATCGCGCCCAGCAAGTCCTCCCCACGCCAGATGCCGGCCTGGAAACCGTTGTTGGCCGCGAGTTGTCGCAACGACCCTTCAACGAAAAGCTTCGTGTCGTCCAGGTTCTTCGTGGAGTCGACCCACGGCAGCCACTGGCGCAGGTACGGCCTGCAGGCTTCCGTCAGTTCAAAGAGGCTTCGTGCGTCGTCAACCTCAAAAGAGCGCAGGACCACCTCCCCATCCACAAAGATCCGAACCGGCGGACCGGCAAACGTAAAGAGCATCACTCTGCTCCTTTCCTGCGCACTCTTGCAGCATCGTTCCAACGCCCAAGGGTGCTACGCGTTGATGACTTCCCCCATCACGAATGGACGCTCACTCTTGCGCCTCAATGCGCGAAGAGCGCGCCCGACATCACCGGGTGCAACGATCATGATGAGTCCGATGCCGAGGTTGAGCGCCCGCCGCATCTCGCGCTCAGGCACCTTCCCGACTTTCTCAATCAGCTTGAAAATGAACGGGCGCTCCCAAGCCTTCCACTCGATCTGCAACTTCAGACCCTTGGGGATAACGCGCATCGTGTTCCCCTCGATGCCACCCCCCGTGACGTGCGACATCGCCTTGATTCCCACTCTCGACAAGAGCGGATGGACAGCCCTGAGATATGAACGATGGATGGTCAGAAGTGTTTCACCCAGCGTCGTTTTCGTTTCTTCAAAGTAGTGGTCCAGAGAGAAGCGTTCCAACAAAACAGACCGCGCTAGTGAATACCCGTTCGTATGCAATCCCGTTGAGGGAAGGGCGATAAGCGCGTCTCCACGCCTGACCTTCTTGCCGGTGAGAATGCGCCTCTCCTCTACCACTCCAACAATCGTGCCGGAAAGATCGTACTCTCCTTCATGGTAGAATCCTGGCATTTCAGCAGTTTCTCCGCCGACAAGGGAGCATTCGTTTTCCTTGCATGCCTTCACGAACCCGGAGATCACGCGTCCTGCGACATGCGGTGAGAGTTTTCCAGTCGCAAAATAGTCCAGGAAATACAGAGGCTTTGCCCCGCAGACGAGAATGTCATTGACGCAGTGGTTCACCAAATCCTGGCCGACTGTCTCATGCCGGCCCATCGCAAACGCGATCTTAAGTTTCGTTCCAACGCCATCGACACTCGACACGAGGACGGGTTTCGCCATCCCTCTGAAATTGGCGCGATAGAATGCCCCAAATGAACCGATGTCGGTCAGCACGTTGCGACTAAACGTCGAGCGGACTTTTCTCTTGATGCGTCTGCCGAGTTCTTCGCCGGCTTCAATATCGACGCCGGCATCTCTGTACGTTTTCATGCTTGATCGGGCAATGACAGGGCGTCGTATGATACCAGATTTTTGCGCGCTGAACAAGATTTTTCTTCTCAGAATGAGATCGACTGTCCGTCACTCCAGGCGCACCGTCACCTGAAAAGAGGACGTCTCTGCGCGACGAATTCCTTGCGGAAATCAGGCGGCTTGGGTATATTGTTCCGAAAAATCCCGTCACCGTAGGAATCGCTCCGCCGAATGCCGACAGCTACCGTCCAACTATCAAACGAGCAAATCGAAATCCGCAAGATCTTCTGCATCGGCAGGAACTACGTCGAGCATGCGAAAGAGATGAATGCCGAGGTTCCGAAAACACCCGTGTTCTTCCTCAAGCCGGCGACGGCGGTCATCGGCTCCGGCGGCACGATCCTCACTCCCGCCGTGTCCAGAGAACTTCATCACGAAGTGGAAATGACCGTGTTGATCGGGAAGGGGGGGAGGGATATTTCCCGCGGCAACGCCTTGAACCATGTGGCAGGCTACGGAATCGGTCTTGACATGACGCTCCGCGACATTCAGGCCGAAGCGAAAAAGAAGGGTCTCCCATGGACGCTGGCGAAGGGCTTCGATACGTCGGCACCCCTCTCAAGTTTCTATCCCGCCAGTGCCGTCGAGGATCCGCATCATCTTGGCCTCCAACTCCTCGTCAACGGTTCTCCTCGCCAACACTCGAACACTCAGTACTTTGTTTTTGGCGTGGATGAGTTGATCGCCTACATTTCACAGTTCTTCACATTCGAGCGGGGGGACATCATCTTCACGGGAACTCCGGAGGGCGTTGCCCGGACGATCGCCGGGGACAAGCTCGATGCCACCCTCGCACTTCCGTCAGGACAGATCATCGCCACGCTTACGGTTCACGTTCAATAACGAACAGCACCAATGAATAAAGTAGCTCGGTTCATCAGCAACTATCGAAATGCGATCATCGCCTGGGTTGTCATTATCGTGTTGATCGACGTCGGGCTCTATCTCAGCGTGGACAAGAGCATCCTTGCATTCGTGGTTGTGCTCGTCGGAATCGTCGGCCAGGCCTTCGGGGCGTTGGTCACGTGGATTGCATTGGTTCCCCTCGTCGGTCCAATGGTTGCTCACGTTTTGTCGCTCCCGTTTATCTGGATTCTCAACGGCATCGGTTACCTCGCCTCCATCATTGCCATCAAGCGTGGATATTCAAAGGACGTTTTGAACTATCGCATTATCACCATCACGTTGCTCGTCGGTATTACGCTTGGGTACATACTGGGCAAAGTGATTTGATTCTGTTCATTCTCGCTCCCCACCTCCTTCGCCGACGCCGGCCCTTCAGCAGTGTCATTGATTTCAAAGCGGTTTTTTTGTTTATTGGAAAGCCGCCGGACGAGGCGGACACACGATGCGGACAAAGTTCAATAACATCTTGATGCTCATCGTGGCCGTGCTCCTCGGCTGTAAGCATCCAAGCGATCAGGCTGTTACGGAAGCACCTCCCCCCGGATTGTACTCCTATACCGGATTCGACACCCAAGGGAAGCCGGTGGTCGTCGGAACCTTCTCTCTTGCCTTCGGCAAAGATGGAGCAGTTTCCGGTGAATGGGTTTTTGAGAAGAGCGGATCGGGAGAAGTCGGACCGCAGGTCGGCACCGGACGGCTCGAGGGCAGACTCGAGAAGAACGAGATCAAGATCAATCTCAATCCGGGGTGGGCCGACAACAACGTCTTTCTCGACGGGAAGTTTGAGGGGGGAACCATAAAGGGAAAATGGACTTGGGTCACATTCAGAGGACCGACAACGGAAGGCACATTCGAGGCGACGCCGAAGCAGTGAGATCTTCTCATATCGTTTCTTGGAAGTGCGGGGTCAGTCCCGCGCCACCTTTTTTGTCTTGAATCCACCGTCCCGGAGGGAGCCCGTTTACAGACCTCGTAAGGGTCTAAGCGTAGAACTCCCTCCAGTTTTTAATGACCCGTATGACGCCACAAGATCTGCCGAAGACATATAGTCCCAAAGACGTAGAAGACTCGTGGTACCGGCATTGGGATGCGAACGGCCTGTTCCACGCGAGCGTGCAGAAGGGGAAGACGCCGTACACGATCGTCATTCCGCCTCCCAACATCACGGGCATTCTGACGATGGGGCATGTTCTGAACAATACGATCCAGGACATTTTGGTCCGATGGAAAAGGATGCAAGGATATGAAGCGTGCTGGATTCCCGGCACCGACCACGCCGGCATAGCGACACAAAACGCAGTCGAGAAGGCACTCGCGAAGGAGGGAACGAACCGCCATGAGCTCGGACGCGAGAAGTTCCTCGATCGGGTGTGGCAATGGAAGGAACAATACGGCGGGACAATCATCGCACAACTAAGGAAGCTCGGCGTATCGTGCGACTGGCGGCGCGAGCGGTTCACCATGGACGAGGGGCTTTCGGAAGCCGTCCGGGAAGTGTTCGTGAGGATGTTTGACCGGGGACTTATCTACAGGGGAAAGTACATCGTCAACTGGTGCCCCTTCCACCAGACGGCCCTGAGCGACGACGAGGTGGATCACGCGGAGACGAACGGGAACTTGTGGCATCTCAAGTACCCGATCGAAGGGACGAACGAATTTGCCGTGGTCGCGACAACACGGCCCGAAACAATGCTCGGCGATACCGCGGTCGCCGTCAATCCGAATGACGAGCGATACAAGAAGCTGATCGGGAAGACGGCCATCCTCCCGCTCGTCGGCCGAAAACTCCCGATCATCGCGGACGAGTATGTGGATCTGACGTTCGGAACGGGCATGGTGAAGGTAACGCCAGCCCACGATCCAAACGATTTCCTGATGGGACAGCGCCACGGACTGACGCAGATCAACATTCTTGATGAGAAAGGCTACCTGAACGAATCCGTTCCCCGGCAGTATGAGGGCATGGATCGGTTCGAGTGCCGCAAGCAGATCGTGAAGGACCTCGAGGCGAAGGGACATCTTCTCA